>NZ_CP045495.1 GCF_015500055.1 Mesorhizobium sp. NBSH29 | reverse complement strand
GATGGCCTTCTCCAAGCTCAAGGCGCACCTACGGGCTGCCAAGGCCAGAACCTTCGACGAGCTTTAGAAGGCCATCGGCAACATCTGCGACCTCTTCAGTCCAGACGAGTGCTGGAACTACATGAAAAAGGCAGGATATGCATCCGATTAAATGTCCGATGCTCTAAGCTGAGCCAAATGTTCTGACGACGGACAAATATCTTCTGCCGGGGTCGGTAGTCCGCCGCTACGAGACGGCGCCGCTAGCCTCGTCGGTCACACCAAACTCGATCCAGTTGTGATGAAAGATCCGGAACTCGCTGCCCTCTTGGCCTTCCTCTGGACACCATCTCGGCGAGCGGAGCCATGCCATGATTGACCGCATCGTTCTCGAGGAGCACCTCGGTGATCCAGCGCCGCTCGAGCAAATCATTCCACCAGAACGGGCGCCATGTGTAGATAGCGCGCCACCTTGCGTTTTGCCGCAATATCGCTCCACACCGCCTCGACCTGGGCTTCAGAAAGCCCTATGGCCGCACCGGTTTGCGAAGCGGAAAGGTTGCTGTCGAGCGCGTACAGGCACGCATCCATCTTCGCGTAGGGCAGCGAGAAATAGAACTCTTCCTGCGTTTGAGGCAGTGAGTAAGTATCGGTGGTCGGCGGGCGTTTGCGAATTTCCGCGGGTACACCGAGATGGGCGGCAAGTGCGTAGACCTGCGATTTGTAGAGATGCGCGATCGGCTTGATGTCGGCTGCGCCGTCACCGTTCTTGACGAAGAAGCCCTGATCGTACTCGAGCAGGTTGGGGGTGCCGATGACGGCAAAATTCAGCCGGTCGGCGTGGTAGTATTCAAGCTGTTTGCGGGTACGCTGCTTCATGTTGGTCGATGCGACAACGCCGAGATAGGATGCCGCCGGCAGGCGCAGCTTGCGCATTTGGCCATCGGGCGAGCGCACCACAAGCGACGAGATGTTGTAGCCGCCCGACGTCAGCGCACTATCGAAGACGATCTTGCTCGACCATCCTGCGCCGTAATCCGGCACAACCTCGCGGATGGCGTCGTCGCGGCGACGATAGCACCCCGTAGCCTCGAGCGTGGGGCCGATATCCTCTACCGCATTCTCGATGCCGAAAGTTTCAGCCACAGCCGTACCGAGCCGCAGGCTGTCCGGGTCGGAATCGTGCTCTGGCATCAGCAGGCCGAACACCCGCGCGGGCCCGACGGCACGCACGGCCAGCGCCGTACAGACTGCTGAATCGATGCCGCCGGAAATTCCAATTACAAAACCGCGCTTGCGCAGGTCGTGGCGCAGCGCGTCGCGCATTCTCGAAGCGATTCGCTCTGCCTCCCTTTCAGCATCGATGGAAAGGGCGGAAAGTTCGAAGGCTGATATCATCATGTTCATGCCGCTTTGCGTCTGCGTGAAGCGAGGCGTCGGCTGAGTTTCCCGCTCGGAGTCTTTGGCAGGGTGTCGCAGAACTCGACTTCCCGGGGCACCATGAAATCATTTAGGATCTGTGCGCAATAACGCAGAACATCCTCGGCGCTTAACGTATCGATCGACTTCACGATCAGCGCCTTGAGCGTCTCGCCGAGCACCGGATCCGGCATGCCGACGACAAGCGCCTCGACCACGCCTTCCAGTTCGTAGAGCGCGGATTCCACTTCCCGCGGCGCAACCTTGAAACCACCCGTCTTGATAATGTCGTCCTTGCGGGAGACGAATGTGACGTGGCCGTCGCCATCCGCAAGGAACAGATCGCCCGTGTGAAGGCGTCTGGTCCCGGTCAGTGGGTCGGGGCGCACCGTGAATTGCGTCGCCGCAGGGTTGTTCCAGTAGCCGCGCATCACGTGGGGCCCCGACACGGCAAGTTCCCCGACGGTTCCCGGGGCAACTTCGAATCCCAGGTCGTCGACGACCTGGATCGCAGTGCCCGGAATGGCAATGCCGACGCAGTCGGGCCGCAGGTCGATCTCGCCAGGAGGAAGCCAGGTCGCGCGCACGCATTCGGTCTGGCCGTACATGGAGTAAAGCTGCACGTGGGGAAACAGGGTTCGCAGCCTGCGGATGTGGGCGACTGGCAAGGGTGCGGCCGCGCTGGTGATGTAGCGCAGGCTTGCGAACAGAGCCGGATCCAGATTCTCCATCCGCAACATCATGGCGAGCATGCAAGGAACCGCGGGAAAGCCGGTGACGCCCTCTTCGCGCAGCCGCTCGAAGATGACAGCCGGATAGGCAAAGGATTTCTCCAGCACCAATGTGGCGCCCGTTTGCACTGCAGTGAGGAGTTGCGTCAGTCCGTATCCGAAAGATAGCGGCAACACATTGAGGATGACGTCGTTTTCGTTGTTGCCAAGGTAGGCCGCGATGGATGCGGTTGCGGCGTCGATATTGTCGTGCCCCATCATCACGCCCTTCGGGTCACCGGTCGATCCCGAGGTGTAAATGATGCTGGCAAGGTCGCTGTCGGAAAGATCCAGGCCAGCCAGAGCAGGTTCGGCCAACAGGCAATGGGCAAAGTCGAGGGCTTCGGGAAGCTGGGCGTGCGGCCGCGTCAGGATTACCTTGGGTCGAACCTTGATGGCTAACGACAGCATGTTCGCAACCGTAGGCGCGCTCCTCGCGTCCGCGATGATCGCCTTCGGCTCACAATCGTTGACGATAAAGGACAGCCGCCTTGCCTTGGTGGAAGGATTGACCGGACAAAGCACGGCACCCGCCATCCAGACGGCATAAGACGCGACGGCGGTTTGCCAGCCATTTGCGGCTAACACCAGGACCCGGTCGCCCTTGACGACACCGTTGGTCGCCAGCGATGCGGCAAGCCTCTCCGATGCATTTGAAAGTTCCGCGTAGCTAAATCGCTGCGCGCCGTCCACGATCGCGGTCTTGCCGGCATGCTTGCGGCAGCTTTCGCGAAGGTGGCCTTCAATGCGCATCGATGCGTCTCCCGGCCAGGTTAGGCGGCCTTTTTGCGTTCGATGAAGGCTGCGATCCTGTCGATGGAATCGAGGTTCCCCGGCACGATATCGGCGTCTCCGACCTTTACTTCGAACGCTTCCTCGATAAATCCGACCAGTTCGAGAACGCCGGTGGAATCGACGAGGTCGTTTTCCATGAGTGAAAGGTCGCCGGGCAGAGGCTGAACGTCGTCGCCGAACAGGAAATTCTCGACGATGAAATCACGGATTTTTTCTTGCGCATCGTTTGCCACGCCGCCAACCCTCACTTTGTTTCCGTCCGGTTCGGCTGGTCGGTGACAAAGACCTTGTGCCACAGTTGCGCCGAGAGAATGCCCATAAAGGCTGTATTGTCCTTGAAGCTGGTTGCCCGACCGTTAATGGCTTTGACTTTCAGCCTCTCGACCATCGCAGAATTGAACAGACCGGTTTCAGCCAGCGCGCCTTCCGACAGGACCGTCTCGGTCGATGCACGGGCTGCGGGAGTGGAAAATGCCTGGCTGTCGGGCGCTCGAAACGGCTGTTTGGGCCGGTTGACGACCGTATCTGGCACAAGGCCGCGCGCGGCCTCCTTCAGAATGAACTTTTCGCGCAGCCCCCGCATCTTCAGCTCCGGTTGGAGTCCGGCGGCGAACGCGATGACGCGGTGGTCGAGAAACGGAAACCGCCCTTCCACGCCGTGGGCCATCATGACACGATCGCCCTGGCTGGAGAGAATGTAACCTGGGAGCAGAAAACGGGCCTCGAGATATTGCGCCTGGTTGAGCGGATGCCAGCGCCTGAAATCGCCGGGCAACTGCGCTGCGAGATCGGCCGCCGCATCGTAATCGCCGAGCGTATATTTCAGATCGGGGGAATAGAAGAGTTTCGCCGCCGCCGTCGAACGCATGCGCGGCCGATGCGAGAACAGCGGATCGGTGAGGCCGTCTCCACCGGTGGAGAAGAAACGTGCGAGATAGTCCACGCTCTGGTGCTGCAACTGCGGCAGATAGGGATATAGGCGGCGAAACAGAAGCGGCCGGCGTGTCGAGCCTGGCTGACGGGCGCAAAAGCGCCGCACCGCAGCCTCCTGGAAAATATCGTAGCCGGCGAAAATCTCGTCGGCGCCCTCGCCGGTCAACACAACCTTCATGCCATTTGCACGAACGATGCTCGCGAGCTGGTAGAGCGGTGCCGGCGCCGTGCGCAGTACCGGGCATTCGGTGTGCGCGATTATGGTAGGAAATTCGGCAGCGATCTCGTCTTCTCCGCACCGCACCTGATGGTTTTGCACGCCGAGTTTTTCGGCGACCTCCGCCTGCCACAGGCTTTCATCATGCTCTGGGGAACGGAACCCGACCGAGAACGTTTCGAGACGCCCTGGCGCCACCCGCGCGGCAAGGGCGGTGATGAGCGAAGAGTCGAGACCGCCGGAAAGATAGGCGCCAACCGGCACGTCTGCACGAAGACGAATGCGGGTGGCGTCTTCCAGCAACTCTCCAAGCTGTTCGACTGGACGCTCAGGCGTCTTGAACTCGCCATCGCGGGGAAATTCCATACGCCACCACTGGCTCACCGTCCGGCTGGAACCCTGCGCAATCATCATGTGCCCAGGCGGCAGCTCTCTGACACCCTTGAAAGCCGTTCGAGGTGCTATCGGCGCCCAGAGCGTGAAAATCTGGTCCAGCGCGACGGGGTCGAGTTCGGCTGCAAAGCCCGGCGCAGCCATGAACGCCTTGATCTCGGAAGCGAAAAAAAGCGTGCCGCGGATTTCCGTATAGTAGAGCGGACGCACGCCAATGCGATCGCGCGCCAGCCACAGGTTTTGACGCCGCGCGTCCCACAATGCGAACGCGAAATCGCCGTTGAGTTCGTCGAGACAGGCCGTACCCATCTCGTCATAGAGATGCAGGATCACCTCTGTGTCGCTGGTGGTCAGAAAACGTCTTCCGCGGGCCTGCAAACGTTCGCGGAGTTCAACGTAGTTGAAGACCTCTCCGTTATAGGAAATGACGAGATCACCATTTGCAGCCGCCATGGGCTGCTTGCCGTCTGCCAGGCCGACAACCGAAAGCCGGGCATGACCGAGACCGACGCCCGGCGCAGTATAGACGCCCTTCTCGTCCGGCCCGCGATGGCAGAGCGCGACGGTCATGCTCTTCAGCAGGGGCGCTGCCGCATCGGTCGAAACGGTCGATCCCAGAAAACCGGTTATCCCGCACATCGTGCTACTCCTCCGATCAATCGAAGCGATCGCCGATAAGGCGCGTCCAGCTCTCGCCCGACAGGCCGTTGAGGAACGCGCGCCCTTGGGTTGCCGCGGCAACCACATCTGCTCTTAGGGAATATAGCGTCGTGGAAGAGGCATGGAGAAACGCGAATTTGCGATCTAGCATAGCATCGAGCAACGCTGGCTGGGAGCGACCGCGAATTGCGGCAAGGCCCCGATCATGGGCGTTGGCGAGCAGCCGTTCGACGATCAGCGCCTCCATGCCCGGAACGGCCATGAGTTGCATAACGCGGCCAATCCCTGCTCGGTCACCATAGTAGATGAACAGGCCGGCAAGTTTTCCGCCTCGTGTCAGCAGGAGGCGCTGGACACGCTCGCCGTGTTTGGCCTTCACGTCAGCATGCGTGAGCATGCGCGAAAGCTGTTCGTCGCGCCATCGCGGGTTCAGAGGATGGTGCACGACAAGCTGTTGGACGGCCGCAACGAGTTCGGCCCGGCTCGGTTCGGTTTCAGTCAACATGTCGGCCTTGCCGGAGCGCGGCTGGTAGCCGACCCAGGAAAGTCCTCTCCCGCCGGCGCCAACGGCGCGGTCAGCCAAGCCGGCCAATGATAAGAATGCACCGAGCAAGCCAAACCGATCAGCAGCCATGCGCGTAACGAACCCAATCGGGCGGAGTACACGCACATATTCCAGGCTGTACGACGACAGCACATGCGCGCCCATCCTGCGCCACATCGCTGTCGCCAGATTGTTGGACGTCTCGCTGAAACAGAGGTCTTGCGGTCCTGAAAGCACCGCTTTGAGAAGGCGAGCGCCGGCAAAAGGATCGGCTTCATGGTCGTCGACCATCCATGTGGTACAGATGGCCGCCCTTAGGCTTTCCCCGTCCAGTTCCATGGCCTGTGGAAGTACCCCGATAAAGCCGTTTACACGGCCGCTTTCTGCGATGTGAACGCGCGAGGCGATTTCCCCATCGCGCCCGTATGGCCCGCAAAAGAGATCGTCGAGATAGGCCGCAAGATCAGCCGCTCCGTTGGCCGGCGACTCGTGGCGGAGGACGCGCAGAAACATTTCCCCGACTGCGAGGGCGTCGTTCTGCTCAAATGGCCTCACCTCTGACACTATTGGAGACCCCGTCCTGCCCTTGAACTGTCCGGTCGGTGTCTGCTGAGCGAAAACCGGCCACGACTGTTTCATAAGACAATACGTTTAAGTTCCACTTACAATGGCTGTGGGGGTGGCCCTTACCCTAGCATTACAGTTGCGCTTTTGATTTGAGGTGGGATTGTCGAGCTGCGGCCTGATGTGCTCGTCGCCACAGCGACCATGCGATGACAGTTGCCGGGTGGATACGTCGTCGGGCGAGACGAGTGGCGATGCGGCGGATTTCCTGAACCGACCAGCGGATCAGCGGCGGGTTCCCGATCTTGTCCTTCGCGTCGTTTTTGGGGGCGGCGCGGCATTGGCATGATGGCGGATCGCGGCCATCATCGCGAAGGCGAGCATGACGAGCGAAACGTGCCGATACCAGCCATGCCAGGAACGGGTCTCGTTGTGGTCGAGGCCGAACTCGTCCCATGGCGACATGCCGTCGCTTTCCCGCGAACTGAACGGAAGCGGCGCAAAGGCAACAGTGAATTCCAATCCCTGATCGGATTTGATGGCACACCGCATCATAGTGAATTCCATGCCTAGGCAGAGGTGCGTAAGCGAGCAGGCGTTCACTGCGGGTTGGCTGAAAGCGCCAGCAAAATGGCGCTTTCGTGCGGTCGCCCTTCAGCAACCCGCCCTACACTGAGGCGAAGCATTGACGTGAGCATTCATCGTGTGGCTTCAAGTTCGTTCATTTGCGGCTCTGCTTCTCGGCACCTTCCTGATGATGGTTGGGACCGGGCTTGGCAATGTTCTGATACCGCTACGAGCGTCGGCGGAAGGCTGGTCGTCGACGACAATCGCCTGGATTGGAACGGCCTATGCGGTCGCCTTTACTACTGGCTGCCTTCTGACCCCGCTCTTCGTCAGACGCGTCGGTCACATCCGGGTCTTCGCCATCCTGCAGACGCTACTTGCCGCTTCGATGCTACTGCTGGCGCTGGTACCTCATCCCTTCGCCTGGGCCGCCTTCCGTGCCGTCGGTGGCTTGACTCTCGTCGGCGGTTACATGGTTGTCGAGAGCTGGCTGAATGAGCGTGTCGACAATTCCAACCGCGGCACAATCTTTGCAGCCTACATGATCGTATCGATGTCGGGTGTAGCCGCAGGCCAGTTCATATTGCCCCTCGGCGACATAATGAATGAGACCCTGTTCATGGTAGCAGCCATTGCTTTCGGAGCCGCGCTTATCCCCGTGGCTCTATCAGTTGCGCCGGCTCCGCAACCGCTCACCCAGGTCAGGATCGATGCACGAGCGCTGTTCAGAAGATCGCCGGTTGCCGTCGTCGGCTCGTTCCTCGCTGGCGTGATCTTTGGCAACTGGATCTATTTCGGCCCACTATATGGCAAAGCCATGGGGCTGTCGGCGACGGGCATTGCAGCGATGCTGACGGCGGCGATGGTCGGGGGAATGGTGTTCCAGGTGCCGTTTGGCAAATTGTCCGATCGCTTCGACCGACGGTATGTGATGGCTTTAGCGGGTGCCATAGGGGTGGCGATTTCGATCGCGATGATCGTCATAGCGCCAACCGAACCGACAAGCATAATTGCAGGCATGTTTGCGCTGGGCTCTGTCCTGTTCACCATCTATGCGCTCAATGTGGCGCATGCCAACGACCAGGCAGACGCGGACGAGTTCATACAGGTCTCGGGCGGGCTGCTGATCGTCTACGGGATTGGTAATATGGTGGGGCCCCAGCTCGGTGGCCGCCTGATGGACGTCATGGGTCCAAACGGCTTTTTCGTCGCGATGGGTGGAGTGTACGCCCTCTACGGGCTGTACGCGCTTTGGCGCTCGATACGAACGACAGCGATCCACCCTTCCTTGCGCCCCGATTTCCAGATCATTCCTGTGTTGTCCACCACGACACCTGAGACGTTGAATATGGATGCCCGAACGGCCGATGAGGACCAGAGCCGCCTAAGCCCGGCGCAGAAGACAAGAAGCCGTAGGCATAGCGCTACGCCGTCACCCGGAAATGGGAGGCGGCTATAACAGTCGATGAGATGACGACGACGAAACGCAGAGATGTTGCGACTGTTGTAAAGTTCCACTCTGCCCTCTATGCGACTTTCTAAGCACGGAACGTGCACGTCAGTTCGGCCGAGACGGGCGGACTAAAGAGGTGTCCGAAATTTGTAGCATTCTTCGGACAACTCCCCCTTGCCGTTGTCCGAAACTTGTCACATATTTCGGACATGACAACGGTCGAACACGACACCGATATTCGCTCGCGCGTGCTCGCACGCATCGGGTCCAAGCCCGAGGAGGTCTGGACCCCCGGCGACTTTGCCGATCTCGGCGCGCGCGCCGCCGTGGACAAGACCCTGCAGCGACTGGCTGCAGCTCAAGAGCTTCGCCGGATCGACCGCGGTCTCTACGACCAGCCGCGGACCAATACTCTGACCGGCCGCGCCACCGTGCCGGACTATCGCGCCGTGATCCGGGCCGTGACGCGCCGCGACAACGCGCGCACCGTCATCGATGGCATGACGGCCGCCAACGATCTTGGGCTCACGACGGCCGTCCCCGCGCGGATCGAGGTGCTGGTCGATGCGAGATTGAAGCCGATCAAACTCGGCAGCCAGGAAATCCACTTCAAGTATGCGGCCCCGAGCCGCCTTTATTGGGCGGATCGGCCGGGAATGCGGGTCGTGCAGGCGCTATATTGGATGCAGGATATGCTGACCCAGGACAGCGAGCGCAAGCGGATCGCGACCATATTGCGCCGCCTGCTTTCTGACCCCAAGCACGGCGAGGCGATCCGCGCGGATCTGCGCGCTGGTCTTTCCGCCGTGCCGATCTGGATGCAGGAGTTCCTGCGCCAACTCCTCGGCCCAACCGCTGGGCCGGAGGGCAAGCCATGACGACCGCGGCCTACCGTCAGATTATTGCCGCGTCGCCCCGTGACCGGCTCGATCTGTTTCTCGCCACGGCCAACCGTATTGGCGCCCCAGTCGGCAATGTCGAAAAGGACTTCTGGGTCTGCTGGACACTCAATGCGCTTTATCACGAACGGCCGGCAGGAGAGCCGCGGCTGCTCTTCAAGGGCGGCACGTCGCTCTCAAAGGGCTATGACCTCATCAAGCGCTTCTCCGAGGATATCGACGTCACGGTGTTCCGCGATGACCTCGAAGAGCCCGCGTCGGTCGAAGAGCTCGAAGCGCTGTCGAACAAGAAGCGCCGCGCCAAACTGAACGCGATCCGAGATGCCTGTCGGGCCTATATCACCGGCCCGCTCAATGCGTTCCTTGCCGCCCAGTTGGCAGACGTCACCGACGGGGTGGGTCGCGTGGAAATTGATGACGCCGATCCTGATGGGCAGACCCTGCTGCTTTGGTATCCCGAGGTGGAACCGCGTGATGGGGCCTATGTCCGACCGGCGATACGTCTCGAATCCGGCGCAAAATCGGCACTCGATCCCCACGGGCCGCTGACGATTGCGCCCTATGTGGCCGGAGACGCAGCTGGCGTTGACCTCGCCGTACCGGACGTCACCACGATCGAAGCGACGCGAACCTTCTGGGACAAGGTGGCGATCGCTCACGGACTGCGCCGCTGGTATGAGCGGCGCGGTGAATTGCGGCAGGCAGGGCAGCGGGTTTCACGCCACTACTACGACCTGCACTGTCTCATGCAATCGGAAACCGGCAAGGCTGCGCTCGCCAACCTCGATCTCGGCGCCGACTGCGTGCGTCATGCGCGCATGTTCTTCGATCGTCCCGACTATGATCTGGCCTCGGCGGTGCCGGGGAGCTTCGCCATTGAGCCGGTGCCCGGGATGATCGACGCGCTTTCGCGAGACTACGCCAACACGACCGCGATGATCTTCGGCGCCCCGCCCAACTTTGATGACATTCTCGCCTCGGCACAACAGATCGAGCATGACCTGAACAACCACGCTTAGGCGCCCGTGCTAGAGCGTTGTCGCTCCCTGCTGGCGGCAGTCTTTCTTGCCACGCGTAACTCGTCGATCGTGGGCTGCCTCCAGATCCCGTGTTCAATCTTCGACCCGGGACGCGAGGGCCAAGTTTTCACAAGTTCGGCGAGTGTAGCCGGGCGCCATTGTCCCCAAACGCTGTCGGATGAGATTGGGACATCGGCGTAAGAGGTGCCAATGATCTCTGGATCGACCGGCTCGCCATCGCACCCGACGAAAACGACCACGCCATATGTAGACGTCATAACCGGCCGGCCAAAGGGCGGCAGGTTCTCGGGATCAAGCGGATAGCGGCGGCGGCGGCGTTCGGTGGCGCGGGCACGCGCGGCTCGTTCTTTTTCCGACCCGCGACTAGCCTCTCGGCGCTTCTTGCGCTGTTCCGGCTCGTTGCGGATGGCTGCCTCCTCGATTCGGCTCCAGTGCCGGCGTAGAGCGTCATATGACCGGTACGGCACCGTCCACGCACGGCGGTCGCCATCCCAAGCGGCAAACGGCACCTCGCGCATCTCGTCAACGACAGTACGGGAATAGGGGGTCACCACTTCCAAATGATCATCTAGGCGCAGAAGGTACTTCGAGACGATGGGGTCAAAGGCAAAGGCGTCGCGCCCTTTGAGGTCGGCATGCGTTTCAGTCTGAGAACGCTCTCGTTGGAGCCATCGATCGAAACGCTGCGCGGCGATTTTGCCCGGGACGAACCACGCCTTCAGATCATCATTCCAGCGGGCGCGAGGAAAGGTCCGCCGAAACCGCTCGACCGTCATACGGTCATACGGAAATGCCGCAGTCGCGCCGGGACGATCGTTGCCGCTCGAAGTTTCCTTGCTATCGCTCATGCTTAATCAACGCGCTGCAGTCGGCAATTGCTTTGTTACGACGTTTGAACCATGTCCTCGGTTCGGACGAACCCTTGCTTCGGCACTCTCTGCGAGAATCCCGTGGGTCATGGCGACTCTGTCGGCATTTCTTTCGGATAATCGGGTGGCAGGGCGCCAAGCCAATGCTGACCTTGGGGCACACCTTGCTCGTCCATATTGAGCGCCTTGATGACGCTCGACCTAATCGTCCGACAGTATCGAAGAACGCTCTCGTCGGAGATGTCGGTGGTCTCTCGGACCACCACGTAGCGTGCCCGCACGTAGTCGTATTTGCCGTCAGCTTGCGGGACTGGGCCAAAATCTGGGCGGGCAGTTTCAGCCCCAGCGCTTTGGCGCGAACGACCATCCTCTCGAGGTCATGGCCCAAGGCCCGCAAGGCATCAACGGTTTCCCCGGCGGACCGCATGTAGGTTTTGAGGAAGAGCTCAGCCGCATGATAGCTCATCAATCGCACCGGCCCGGTGCCGATCTTCGGATCCCCAAAGGCGAGCTTGGCGGCAGACAGGTAGTCGTCCGCCAAGAGGAAAATGCCGTAGGGCGTGGCGCCGGCTGATTCAGGAATCATCGTCACACGCTTTCTGTTTGGTGCACCGGCCTTCAATCGCCCACCATACTCCGGCCTCGCTGGCAGCGCGAAAGGAACTGAACGGGCGAAACCTGCTGCTCGAGAGAGAGGCGATCCGCGGCAGCATTCGGGTTGTATTGTTGCGTTTCACGAGTTCTACAGTAGTCTGCAACTGACTGATTTTCATGGGGCTGCACTGGAATTCCAGGACGGTCGTCAGCGCAAGGCGGCAGTCGTGGGGGGATAGCGCATGCCGACCAACAACTGGATCCGGTTTCTTCGAAACTACGGACCCATTCCGACCAACGATAATATGTACGACGAGACCATTCAGCGCGCGTTGGCTCGCTTGAAGATGCCGCCTATCGAGCTGCCGGCTCAGCATCTGGCATGGTTGGTCGACAATTTCAGGTCATGTTGCTTGGCACTTAATAATGATAATGCTATGCAAACGATTTCAATATGTTGCGTGAGCACTTAATTTGCGAATGGGCAGGTAATTTGATAATGCACCTTGGGTTTTGTCACTTAATGTGAGAAAGCAGCTCGCGGTGTTTTTGCTCGCGGGCGTACCATGAACGATCCATTCCCTGACGAGATTGACGAGGCGCTTTGGGACGAAGCGTGCCGGCGGGCGGATGCGATCCGAGAATTCCTGAAAGGCCGGACCGGCAACGCGACGGCGGCACAGGTTGCCGAACTTGCTGCTGAGATGGAAGTCAGCCAAGCGACGGCGTACAGACTGATCAAACTGTTCCGCAGCGGCGGGACCGTGCTTTCGCTGGTAGGTCGCAAGCGCGGACGGCCGGAGGGCCATCGTGTTCTGGACGATCAACGAGAGCAAATCGTCCGGTCAACGATCACAGCTTACTACCTGAAGCGGACCCGGCCGACGGTATCGCAACTGGTGCGAGATGTGCAGACGAACTGCATCTCGGTCGGGGTGAAGCCGCCGCATCGCCGAACGATCGTGGCTCGCCTCCGGGACATCGACCTGCAAAAACGCGCCAAACGGCGTGGCGAACAGAAGATCGTGAAGGCGACCACCGCTGTTCCTGGAGCCCTTGGCGCTTCCCGCCCCCTGAAGATCGTCCAGATCGATCATACCAAGGCCGACGTCTTTGTGGTCGATGAGGAGAACCGGCAACCCGTTGGCCGGCCGTGGCTGACGTTGGCGATGGATGTGTGCAGCCGGATGGTCACCGGTTTCTACCTCACGATGGATGCACCGTCCCGGTTATCAACAAGCCTTTGCCTGTTGCACTCGGTTTTCGACAAGTCGGCATGGCTGCGGGAACGCGAGATTACGGAACCGTGGCCTGTCGCCGGCCTGCCGGACTTGCTGCACGTCGACAACGGCGCCGACTTCCGTAGCCGTGCATTCAAGAGAGGGTGCCAGGATGCCAGCGTTGCGATCGAATGGCGGCCACCGGGCGAGCCACGCTTCGGCGGTCATATCGAGCGGCTGATCGGAACGCAGATGGGAAAGCTGCATCTGCTGCCTGGGACGACATTCAGTAACGAACAGGAGCTTGGCGAGTATGACTCGAAGCGGCACGCGGCGCTGACACTGCGGGAGCTTGAGCATTATCTCGCCCTGGACATCGTGGGATCCTACCATCAGTCGATTCACAGCAGCCTCGGTCGCCCGCCGCTTGCAGTCTGGCGGGACCACGAAGGTAAGATCCCCCTTCGGCTGCCAAAGGATCGACTGCGCTTCTGGTTGACATTCCTGCCCGAAGAGGAGCGAACCCTGCGGCCGACGGGCATTCACCTGTTCGGCCTGCGTTATTGGTCGGCCGCTCTCAGCGCCGACGTCGGGCGTTCGGACCGGCGACTGCTTGTCAAATATGACCCCCGCGACATGGCGCGCGTCTTCGTGCGACGGCCGTCGGGGAATTTTGTGGAAGCCCGCTATGCCGATGTGACCCTGCCTTCGATAACACTGCACGAGGCGGTGACCGCCCGACGCACCCTGCTTGCGAAAGGCCGCCGTGAAGTCGATACCCGCACCATCGTCCGCACAGCAATCGCGCAGCGCGAGCTGATTGAAGCGGCGACCAGAAAGACAGCGGCCGCGCGGCGCGGGAAGGCTTCCTCGAAATCGAAGGTGGATGATCGGGGATGGGGCTCGCTCCGCGGCGTCGACTCCAGCAAACCTGTACCCTTTGTCGAGGATACAGATTGAGCTGGAGTAAATATGAACGATGATGTCTCTCACCTGACCGCAAACGCCGCTTCGCTGCTCGTAGAAATGGACGAGCGACGTATTCGGGCGATACGATCTCGCCGCTGGGTACTTTACCCGCGGGCCAAGCAAGCCCTCGACCGGCTCAATCGTCTGCTCGACCATCCGCGAGGCACACGGATGCCTTCGGTCGCGATCTATGGTGACAGCGGCATGGGCAAAACCATGATCATGAAGCGCTTCCGCGATGAGCACCCGCCGAGTTTCAACCCGCTGACAGGCACGCTGAAGACGCCAGTGCTCGCGATGGAAATGACCAGCCGACCTGGCGAGCGGCGCTTCTATGCCGAACTGCTCACCCTTCTCGGCGCGCCGCAACGACCGCGCGCCGACATCGCCCAGATGGAGCAGGCGGCGCTACGCATCATGGAAGCCATCGGCGTGCAGGTGCTGGTAATCGACGAAGTGCACAACATCCTCGCCGGAACTTATCGCGAGCAGCGGATCGTCCTGAACACGCTGCGCTTCCTGAGCAACCGCCTACAGATCTCGCTTGTCTGCTTCGGCGTCAACGACGCGCGCGAAGCGATCGGTGGCGACGTCCAGCTTGCACGCCGATTCGAGCAGTTCACCTTGAGCAGGTGGGCCGCGAACGAGCAGTTCGAGACGCTGGTGGCGTCGATCCTGCGCAATACGCCGCTGCGTCGACCCTCGGTGCTCACGCCGAAATCACTGCGGCGGATTCTACAGATCACCGAGGGGATCACCGCCAGCATCTTCCACATGATCAACGATCTCGCGGTTGACGCGATCGAAGGCGGCCGAGAGCATATTGCAGACGATGCTGTCGAAAACTGGGAGCCGGAGTTCGAGGCCGAGGCGGCATTCGCATGATAAACGAAACAGTTTTGCGCCGTCTACCGGTGGTTTTACCGCCCCATTGGGACGAGCTTCTGTCGTCCTGGATCAGTCGCCATGCCGCCTTCTACGCGATCCCACCACTCGTCATGCTTCGACATTGCTTGCCGGATGTTCCCTCGTTGCGAGCAGCCGATCTCCATTTGAGCAGCGATCAGGAAATCCGCCTCGCCAGCATGTTCGCCATCGAATCGGCCGTCTTGCGTCTAATGACCTTCATCAATGTGCCGAAGTCATCGCATCGGCTCATCGCCGCGAGGCCGGCTCAGACCTGTACACTTTGCAGCCCTGGTGGCCCGGAACCAGCACCAATCCTGCGAAGCCAGCTGCTGGGGTGGCGGATTACCTGCCCGCATTGCGGAGCATTGCTGCGAGAGCTCGGCGATGGGGAGCTCCCCTCCCCCTTCCGGCAATATCACCGTGCGGCTCTGCGTGGTGAAAAGCTGCTCGACGATGAAGCCGAACGCGGCATCCGAACCTGGACATCGCCAACCGAAATCGCACGGCTTCTCCTGATGCGGAGAGTGATCTGGCCTCTGCCGCGTGAGCATGAGCTTTGGCGCTACAGGGTGCTCGGCGCCATCATTCCCGATCTCGACGATGTCGTTGCCGCAGAACACGAGAACCTCCCGACCCCTGCAAAACCGATCCTGCCACTCTACATGCGGCCAGCTCTGCTTGCAGGCGTTGCTATCGCCGAGCGTGCCGGACCAGAGATGCTCCGGATGCTGCGTCGGCACATGATGGGCGACAACAAAGTCCGATTCACTGACGCCGCCGAGAGCATGATAGCTCGATCTAGCAGCTTGAGAGTCACTCCGCAGATGCAGCTAATTTGAGGATCTGATCGCGGAGATTCTCATAGTTAAATGCCCACTCTGGACAAAACCGCCGCATTTTTGCATTTAACTGCCAAGCGACACGTGACATAAATGATGGGGCGCAGACGTCCCGAAACGAACCCGTCCCCATCAACCCGCAAACCCCACATTCCTTCACGACGGATCACCGCCGGCGCCCGATCAACGTTGTGAAAACGCACCACCAGGACGACCAGATCGCCGGATCAGCCAGCCGAAAACCGGTCGCTATGCATCAAGCGGGCTAGATTGTGCTGCCCTCACAAGGGCTTGCAGCCTCACCTCTTCGGCCGGAATCCATAGTGGAGCATGACCAAGCGCAGATCGGCCAAAACATCGGCCAATTTCTCTCGCAAATTAACAATATGCGTTTATGATTATGCAGTTAGCAAAGACATAGATCGGCCACGCGATGGAAGAAACCGTACAACGCATCGAGCCCGCCCGGCTTGAAGAAACGTCCGAGATCCTCTCCGACGTGCTGGCGGAGCTTGTCGCGGCATCGGCCACGCTGGGCAGCCGCCTTCACCCGCGCACGGCCGCCAACCTTGCCGACCTCGTGCATATCATGAACACCTATTATAGCAACCTGATCGAAGGCCACGACACACGCCCGCGCGATATCGAGCGCGCGCTGGCGGGGCAGTTTGACCAGGACGAGGACCGGCGCAACCTCCAGCTCGAAGCCGCGGCGCATGTCCGGCTGCAAGCGGAGATCGACCGGCTGGCCGCAGGCGGCACGCTGCCTGAGCCCGCGTCCTGCGATTTCCTCCGGTGGCTGCATGCGGAGTTTTACCGCGATGCCGAGGAGCCGATGCTGCGCATCAAAGGCGCCGGTCGCGAATTCCTGATGGTGCCGGGGGAATGGCGTTCGCAGCCCGAGCACGACGTCGCGGTTGGCCGGCACGAGCCACCCTCCAGCACGCGCGTGGATGCGTTCATGCAGTATTTCGAGACGCGCTACCGCATTGCGAAGCTCGGCAAAGCAGGCCGCGTTCTCGCCATCCCCGCGGCGCATCACCGCTTCAACTTCATCCACCCGTTCCCGGACGGCAACGGCCGCGTCAGTCGCCTGATGAGCCATGCCATGGCGCATGAAGCCGGCATCGCCGCGCATGGCCTGTGGTCGATTTCGCGCGGCCTGGCGCGTGGCCTGAAAAGCCGCACGGACTACAAGAGCATGATGGACCATGCCGACATGCCGCGTCAGGGCGACCGCGACGGGCGCGGCACCCTCTCGCTGCGCGCGTTGGACGACTTTACGCTGTGGTTCCTGCGCGTCTGCCTCGACCAGGTGACGTTCATGTCCGGCCTGTTCGATCTCGGCACGCTGGCCAAGCGGCTGCGCGGCTACGCCGCGCAAAGCGAGCTGAAGCCGGAGGCGGGCCGTCTTCTGGAAGAAGCGTTGATGCGCGGCGAATTCGAGCGCGGCGAGATCGCGCGCATCACCGGCCTGCCGGAGCGAACGGCAAGGAGGGTGTTCAACGAGGTGATCGCGCTCGGCCTGCTGGCTTCGGACACCCCCAAGGGGCCCGTATCGCTGCGCTTTCCCGCCGACGCGCTCGATACGTTGTTCCCGAAGCTCTTTCCGGAAACCTGACCGCGCCGCTCAGCTGCCGAACAGGCGCACCAGTTTCGCGGGTTTCGCGACCCAGCTCGATCTGACGCCCGCGAATCCCGATCTCTTTGCGGTTCCGGATGCATCCTCCATCATCCAATTGCCTTGGAAGAAGGAAGTGGCCTGGGTCGCTGCCGACGGCGACATCAGTGCGAGCTTATCGCAAGAGAGGCGACATATTCATTATGAAATATCCGCACCTAACGCGGATTTACGGAAACAATTTTTCACACTCGGAATTAATCATGTTGAAAAGTCCGCATCTAGAGAGAATAATAGAACATGATTCATGATCGGCGTTCCGCCTTATCCAGCTATATGTCCAGCCTGCTTTCCGCAGGACGGGTGATCTTCAGCGGCGGCGAAGCCGAGGCGGCCTTGGGCGTGGGACGCGGGGCGCTGCTTGACGCTGCCGAGCGTCTGCAGCGTCGGCATCACCTTCTCAATCCCCGCCAAGATTTCTACGTCATCGTCCCCCCGCAGTTCGCCTCATGGGGCTCGCCGCCGCCGAACTGGTACATCGATGCCCTGATGCGCCATGAGGGCCAAGCTTACTATGTCGGCCTGCTCAAGGCGGCTGAGTTGCACGGGGCGACCCATCAGGCGGTCATGGAGTTTCAGGTTGTCAGCGGCAAGCGCTTGCCGAAAATCCGCGCCGGACGCAACCTTGTCGTCTTCTACTACCGCAAGGACATGGCGGCGGTCGCGGGCGGCATCGAGGAGAGGAAGACTGACACCGGTACAATGAGGCTGTCCGGGCCCGCTCTGACGGCGCTCGATCTGCTGCGTTATCCGCGTGCTGCTGGCGGCCTTGATAACATTGCCACTGTCCTCACCGATCTTGGGGAGAAGATCGACGGCGAGCAGCTGGCCGCGCTCTCGACCGCCGCCGAGCGTCCCGTCGTCCAGCGGCTCGGATATCTTCTAGACAGGCTGGGTCATGGCATGCGCGCCGCGCCCATGCACACGGCGCTCGCGGCTCGCTGTCCGCTTTCCTGGACGGAGCTGGACCGCACGGAGATACGCGATCACGACTTCACACCCCCGGAGCAGGAACGCGATCCGCGCTGGCAGGTGATTGTGCGCCGCATGCCCGAGGTGGATGAATGATCCCGGCGCAGAATATCGTCGCCTGGGGCACCGTTGTCCCCTGGGCTGACCCGCGCCAGGTCGAGCAGGATTTGATCATTAGCCGGGCGATCGTCGCCCTTTTCGAGGACCCGTTCCTGCGGACGGCGGTGCGCTTTCGCGGTGGCACCGCGCTCAACAAGCTGCATTTTCCAACGCCCTTGCGGTACTCGGAAGACATCGATCTCGTGCGCACAACGGCTGGTCCGATCGGGCCGGTTCTAGACGCGCTGCGCGCGGCCCTGCAACCGTGGCTCGGTCAAGCGCAGTACGACCCCAGCATCGTCGCGCCGAAGCTGCGCTTTCGGGTCGAAGCAGAGGACGGCAGCGGCGTGCCGATCCGGCTCAAGGTGGAAACCAATATCAGCGAGATCGAGGCGTTTGATTCACCCTTGGACCTGCCTTTTGCCGTCGATAATCCATGGTTCGTGGGCCACACGATGGTGCCGACCTTTTCGCGCGAGGAAATGCTCGCCACCAAGTTGCGGGCGCTCCTGCAGCGCGATAAGGGACGTGACCTATACGACCTCGCCCATGCACTTCAGACATTCGACGGCTCGACTCCGCGAAAGTCGTCGACTTGCTTGGGCGTTATGTCGGGCTGTCGGGCAATGCGATCACGCGGGCGATCGGGCAGGAGCGTGTTGGCCAAGCTCGCGCGACCGCGCTTCCTGACCGATATGAAGCCTCTATTGCCGGCCGCGCAGGCTGAACTGATTTCAGACGAGTCGACGCTACTTGCATTCAGACGCGTCTTTGAGACGTTCATCGAGCAGCTGCCCGGTGACCCGTGGGTCCGCGCCGACGAGATGAAAGACCGCTTCAAACTGTTGTAGTCCCCCGCTGGCGGATTGACGATTTTTCACGACGACTCTGGAGACCGTCTGATGCCGACACATCCATCAAGCCGAAGGCCAACGGGAAGGTCTAGCCCTATTTCATGGAACACCGTTTCACTCGCAAAGAACTGTATGACCAAGTTTGGTCCAAGCCTATTTCTCACCTCGTTTCAGAACTGGGTACGACGCCTGGGATCCTAGGTGCTCTGCCGCGTCGCGCAGATATCCCGACACCGCCTTCCGGCTATTGGATGCGAAAAGAGTTTGGGAAGCCTGTTGCGCAAATGGCCTTACCGCCAGCACCGGCAGGATGCGCGGAGCCCCTGCTTCTGGATACCGAGGCGCGTGGTGTAGGGCGCCGGCCTAAAGTAATTGCGGCGCCAAGGTTGGACTCGATACCCGAGCCTAATGTCCCGGTGATGCTCTCTGAAACACCTACGGTGGCATTGAAAACCGCCTCCGACACGGCCGACGATGATGACGCGTGAGGAGCTGTACAGCGCAGTTTGGGCCACCCCGATGGCGCGACTTGCCGAACAGTACGGCATCAGCGGCAATGGCCTCGCCAAGATTGCCATCGGGAGGACATTCCGTATCCGCCGCGCGGCTACTGGGCGAAGCATGCGGTGGGGCAAGGCGCCGAAAGCGTCTCCTATGTCGAAATCCGATCGCTCGCGCTCGATCACCATCCGTCCGACACCGTTACCGCCGCCCCCAATCGAATTGCCCCAAGAGGTCAAGCAGCAGGTCGACAAGGCACGCGCCAACGAGTCAAGCATCCTTGTCCAAGAGCGTCTTCTCAGGCCGCATGCGGTCGTCGCATCCTGGCTCGCCGAGCATGAAGAGAAGAAGCGGCAAGCGCGCCGGGAGCGAGATCCATGGACTCGCAAACTGTACGATCCTGGTGAATTCACGCAAGCGGAGCATCGGAAGCACCGCATTCTCGACGCTCTGTTCAAGGCGATCGAGCGTCAGGGCGGCAAAATCAAGCAGGGAGAGCGGCGCGAACTGTTCGCGGAAATCTCGGTGAGAAGGTCGAATTTCAGGTCCGCGAAAAGCAGAAGCAGGAGCGACGGCCGCTGACAGCGGATGAGAAGCGATGGCGTTCGCACGACGACAAGGGTTGGAAGCAAGAGTTGGTCCCGACCGGCCGTCTCGTCTTCGAGATCAAGACGTGGCAATGGCCAAACGGCCTGCCGCGCCAATGGCTGGAGACCGACAAACAGGCAATGGAGGCTATGTTGCCTGACATCCTCGCTACCTTTGTAGCAGCAGGACCGTTGCTGGTTCAGCTGCGAAAAGAGCGGGAGGCCGCCGAGCGCGAACGTCAACTGGCGGAGCAGCGCCGATACGAAGAGCAGCGCAGACGCAAACGCGACGCCAACCGTTGGCGAGGCTTCAAGGAGATGGCGCAGGACTGGGCACGAGCTTGCAGCTGTCCGCGATTTCGTCGCGGCGCTGCGCTCGATGGATGTTGACCCTTCCGACGAAATCGACGGGCGGAGTCTCGGAGAATGGATCGCGTGGGCCGAGGATTGGCTCACGCGCGCTGATCCCACGAGCGGGGGCGTTGACGGCATCTTTCGCCGGGTGGCAGAGATTACCGACTGGACCTATCGGGACTCATGAGAACCCGCGTGGCCGACCGGCTGAGGATCGAAATATTGCTCGACAAACAGTTTTCAGTTTGTCCGGGCAAATTCTCAAGCCGCAGAAGGAAGTCAGCTTTTCGTTCATGACTTCTCCGGCCGCCTCGTGCAGGAAGCGTGTCAGCGCCGACCTGTGGGAGACGCGGTCGAGTGCATAGAGGCTGCGACAACTCTCAAGCAGCAACTCCCACGATGTCTACGCCTCGTGGTCGTGCGCAAAGGCTTGGAATCGGCCAAGGTCAACGATTTCGCTGAACTTCGCATAGCTCATCTGACCTGTGAGCGCCTCTGCCCGCCCCGTGTCGAAAGACCGCTAGCTCTCGCCGCTAGCGTGTTTCGACTCGCAGGTCTGCATGCGGCAAAACTGTACTTTAGGCACAGCCGAGCATTAGAACACGACGGAGAACCCCATTTGGGTCAGTTCCAAAGCGTGTCAGCGCGGCTGCGTCGGTGCCGTCCACGAGCGAGACGACCTTCGGTCCCGCCAACCCGCGGCTATACCCTCGACCTCGGCCCGGGTGCGAACGCCATCGACGAAGGCGAGATCGGCACCCTGGTCGAGGTAGCTTTTCGCCCGGCCCAGCGCGGCTGCCAGTCCCTCGGGCTGGAGCGCATCGGTGCGGCCCATGATGACGAGGTCCGAGCCGAAAGCCTGACGCGCCGCTACGGCGGCGGCGATGCGCATTTCGGCCTCGGGTCGGGACACGAGCCGCAGCCCGGCCATCTGCCCGCACCGCTTCGGGCTTTCCTGGTCCTCGATATGGAACGCCGCGACCCCGGCCTGGGTGTATTCGGCGACTGTCCGCCGCACGTTCAACGGCCCACCATAGCCGGTATCGGCGTCCGCGATCACCGGGGTCCGAACGGCGCACACCATCGCGCGCGCATGGTCGGCCATCTCGGTCTGAGTCAGCAGACCAAGATCCGGCTGACCCAAGCGTGCCGCGGTGGCTCCGAGCCCGGTCATGTAGACGGCCGGGAAACCTGCCCGTTCCACGAGACGTGCCGTCAGCACGTCTGGCGCGCCAGGCGCCGCGACGATGTCTCCCGTCGCGAGGAGGGCCCTCAAGCGGGCCGCGCCCGACATCAGCGGCGTCATGGGTTCGGTGTTCAAGTTGCGATTCTCCTTGCCGGGTCATGCGTCGGGCCAAGATGCCCTTCGGCCAATGCGCGCTGATAGACATCGGCGGTGCGTTGCACATGGATGGTCAGCGCCGCGTCGAAGGCGGCAAAATCTTCTCGGACCAGCAGATCCAGCATTTTGCCGTGCTCGTCCATAGATTCGGCCCGCCGCGCCTCGTAGGGAGCTGTGATGTTGGCGCGCAACGCGGCGATGCGGCCGTCTACCAGCGAATAGGAATCGCGCAGGTAGGAATTGCTGCAATGATCGAAGGCAGCCTGATGGAAGGCGGTGTCCAACCGGCCATATTCGACGGCATTGTTTCTCGCCAGGGCCTCCGTCATCAGGGTGACCACCGCGTCCAGCCTGGCCAAATATCCTTCCCTGTCACGGCGCATCGCAGCGCGTGCGCCTTGCGCCTCGAGCATCTGGCGATAGTCGCAGATCGCTGCCAGATCATCGAGCGACGTCTCGAACACGAAAGATCCCCGCTTGGGTCGCACCGTGACGAGCCCCTCGCGCGAGAGGATCGCCATGGCATCACGGATCGGCGTTCGGGAAATGCCCATCTGCGCAACGAGCCTGTCCTCGGAGATGTTCTCGCCGAGTTTGAAGGCGCCGGTCACGATCGCTTCCCTGATCTGGCTGGCGGCGATTTCGGCCAGGGACCGTGGCGGCGTGATCCTGCTGACCATCATGTACTCATCTCCTTGGGCCTGTCGCGCCGTCCCCGCCACCATAGCCAGGCCGGCACGGTCCAGACAACGGCCACCAGAACCGCGAGGCCCGCGGCGATCGGCCGTTCGACGAAGCCAAGGAAAGCCCCGTCGGATTTGATCAGCGAGGTGATCAGGTTCCGCTCGACCAGCAAACCCATGACGATCCCCAGGATCGTTGGGGCGACTGGAAAGCCGTTCTCCTCCATCAGGTATGCCAGAAGGCCGAGCACAACCATGATCACAATGCCCGAAGCGCTGGCATTGATCGCATAGGACCCGACGATGCAAAACGCCAGGATCAGCGGCGCGAGCGCCATCTTGGGTACGCGCAGCACTTGTGAAGCGAGGGCGATGGCCAGCAGCCCGAGCGGGACGATCATCAGATTTGCGATGAGAAAGACGAGGAAGATCGCCGTGATCGTGTCCGCATTGGTGAGGAAAACCATGGGACCCGGATTCAGGCCCTTGATGTAGAGCACGCCGATCACGATCGCCGTGATGCTGTCGCCTGGAATTCCAAAGACCAGCGCAGGCACATAGGCGCCGGACAGAGCGGAATTGTTCGCCGCGCAAGCGTCAACCAGACCTTCCTCGCTGCCTGAGCCATAGGTCTGCGGGGACTTCGAGAATCGCTTCGATACGGCATAGGATATCCATGCGGCGATGTCGGAGCCGGCGCCCGGCAGGATGCCGATAATGGTCCCGATGGTCGAACTGCGCGCCAGATTCAGCTTGCGCCGCCACAGCACGCCGCCCAGGCCGCGAAAGAGCGCGAACGGATTGCCGATCGGCGCCGCGGGCGGCAGTGTGTCCCGGTGGACGAAGGTGCGGATCAATTCCGGGATTGCGAACATGCCGATCAGGGCGGGTACGAAGGCGACCCCATCCAGCAGCGATGTCAGGCCGAAGGTGAAGCGCGGCAGCCCCGAAGTCGTGTCCATGCCCACGCTGGCAATCATCAGTCCAAGCCCCAGCGCGATCAGGCTCTTGAGGAGCGAGGACGAGCCCAGCATCACTGCCGCCGACAGGCCGAGAAGCGCCAGCCAGAAATATTCGAACGAGGTGAAGTTCAAGGAGACCAGCGCGAGTTGCGGCGCTGCGAACATCAGCACCAGCGACCCGAACACACCTCCGATGGCCGAGGCCGTGACGGAGATGCCGAGCGCTCGCCCAACCTTGCCGGCCCGGGTCAATGCGTTGAGGTCATCGACATAGGCCGCCGAGGCGGCAGTGCCCGGAATTCGAATCAGTGCAGCTGGAATGTCAGAGGCAAAGATCGCCATGGCAGCCGTGGTCACGATGGCCGCGATGGCCGGAACCGGGTCCATGAAGAAGGTCAGCGGCACCAGCATCGCGGTCGCCATGGTTGCCGAAAGCCCTGGCACCGCGCCCACAAACAGACCGAACACGGCGCAGGACAGCATGACGAACAGCAAGTCCCAGGTCAGTACGAGGGCAAGGGCCGCGTCGAGGTTCTGGAAAACCATCAGAGGATCCCCTTCAACAGCCCGGCCGGCAAAGGAACGTAGAGCAAGCGGGTCATCAGCAGGTGCAGCGCGAGCACGAAGGTCGCCGAGACGACCATCCAGGCTGGGTTGCGGTAGCCGCACAGCAGGAACAGCGCGGACACAAGGCAGAAACCGCCCAAGGGAAAGCCCACCTTTTCAAAGGTCAGAGCGAAGATGACAATTCCTGCTGTTGCCAACAGTGCCGCCGCGAAGCGGTCGGGATGCCGCCATCCGTCCTCGAGCGCGACCCAGGTGTTCGTGCGCGAACGCAGACCAGTGACGGCCAGGGCAACACCGCCCAGCATGAACAGGCTGCCCAGCACGCTCGGAAATGTTCCCGGCCCGATGCTCTGCCCCGACAGGCGGGGGAAGCCGAGCGACGTGGTCAGCACCCACAAACCGAAGGCGAACAGGAGCCCGCCGATCAGGCTGTCATGAAGCTTCATGGCGGTTCGATCCTCCTTCGAACGAGCCGGAGCATGGTGAGATATCCCCTCCATGCCCCTGATTGTTTGCCGGGCCCTATTTCTTGGCCAGGCCAACGGCCTTCAAGCTTTGCGCCAGCGCCGCGTCGGAGGTTGCCATGAAAGTTTCGAAATCGGGGCCGGCCGTCCACTGGGTGGCGTAACCTCGCTCCTTCATGAACGCCAAATAGTCAGGGTGATTCACCACCTTGGTCATCGCGTCGCCAAGCTTGGCTGCGACGTCGGCGGGAATGCCGGCCGGCGCCACAATGCCGCGCCACGAGCCGAGCACAAAATCATGACCCGTCGCCTCGGTGAAGGTCGGCAGATCAGGTGCGGCATCCAACCGGGCCTTTCCAAAGACGGCGAGCGGCTTGATCAGCCCAGCCGACATCAGCGCCGCGGCCTCCGGCAGCGAAGCGGTGGCAATCTGCACGCCGCCAGCAGCCAGATCCTGCAACCCCGGCGCTGCCCCTTCGGACGGAACCCACGCAACTCGTTCCACAGGCAGGCCTGCCGCGAGCAGCATTCCGGCGAGCGCCAGGTGATTCACGCCACCTTGCGCGGATCCAGATGCCTTGAACTCCCTGTCAGGAGCCGCCGACAGCGCCGCGAGTAACGCCTTCATGTCTCCATATGCCGCATCCGCTCGCACGAAGATTGCGGCCGGATCCGAATTGTAGAGCCCGATCGGCGTATAGGCCTTGTAGGTCAGTTCAGTCAGGCCCAGCGTATGCATGGACCCAATCTCCAGCGTCGCCACTCCGATCGTCTGGCCGTCCGGAGCAGCCTCTGCGATGGCCGAGTGCCCGATAACTCCGGATCCGCCTGTCCGGTTCACGACCGGAACGGGGGCGCCCAGTTCCTTTTCCAGCAAGCCGCCGATGATGCGCGCGGTCGCATCGGTTCCGCCCCCCGCGCTCCACGGCACGATCAGCGTGACCGGACCGTTCGGCCAGTCCTGCGCCGTGGCTGACAGGGTTGCGCCCAACATCGTCGCGGCGGCGAGCGACAGGATCATCCGTCGGTTCAGTTTCATGTCTTCCTCCCTTGGTTAGGCCCGCGCGGCACATGCCGTGCAGGTTTAGTCGAAGAT
The DNA here is from genome assembly GCF_015500055.1 of Mesorhizobium sp. NBSH29. NCBI lineage: Bacteria > Pseudomonadati > Pseudomonadota > Alphaproteobacteria > Hyphomicrobiales > Phyllobacteriaceae > Mesorhizobium > Mesorhizobium sp. NBSH29. The sequence goes on along the minus strand of NZ_CP045495.1, from coordinate 115,054 downwards.
TTTCGTCGGGTTGAGAATCCCGTGCGGATCGAGACAGCGCTTGAGCCGACGCATCAGGTCGACCTGCGCTTCATCGCGGGTGTGATTGAGGTAGGGCTTCTTTAGCAGTCCGATCCCGTGCTCGGCCGAAACGGTTCCGCCGAGGTCGCGGACGATGCCGTAGACGATCTCGCTGACAGTGGGCAGCGGTTGCGGAGCTGCGCCCGGCACCCAGGCAACGATGTGGATGTTGCCGTCGCCGACATGTCCGTAATGCACCGAATGACATCCCAATCGGTCGAGCAGCGCCGGCTTCGAGCGGGTCACGAACTCTTCGATCCGCCGGATCGGCAGGCCTATGTCGAAGGAGATGTGCGGGCCGATCACCTGGGGATTGGCGAACTCGGCCGCCGCATCGCGCGTGCCCCAGAAATCGGACAGGTCCGACAGGCTGCGGGCTACCGCGCCATCCTCGATGGCTCCTACCTCGAACTGCTGCTGAAGCCACGCGTCGAAGCGCGCTCCGTCAAGGTCCTCATCGAGTCCCTGCATTTCGATCAGCACAACGTGAGTGCCATCACCAATGGCGACGGGGGCCTTGCCACCGGGGACGCGGACGGTCGCCTGATGCCAATAGTCGGCCCACATGACCTCGAATGCCGACAGGAACGGTCCGAGATTGCGGCGCGCGGTGGCAAGCAGGTCCACCACCTTGTCGTAGCCGGTGACCACGCACAGCGCCGCCGCGACGCAGCCGGGCTTCGGGTGCAGCCGCAGCACGGCGCGGGTGATGACGCCGAGCGTACCCTCGGAACCGAGAAACAACTGCTTGAGATCGTATCCGGCATTGTTCTTGATCATCCGGTTCAGCATCGGCAGCACGGTGCCATCCGGCAGAACCACCTCAAGCCCCAGGACCAGGTCGCGCGCCATGCCGTAGCGGATCACGCGGTTGCCGCCCGCATTGGTGGACAGGTTGCCCCCAACGAGACACGAGCCGCGTGCGCCCAGATCCAGGGCAAAGAACAGTCCGGCCTCATCGGCCGCTTTCTGCACGACCTCAAGTGGCGTTCCGGCCAGGACTGTCATCGTCATGCCATCCGGGTCGATCTGCTCGATCCCGACCATGCGTTCCAGCGATAACGCGATTCCGCCATTCGAGCAATGCTCCACCACAAAGCTCCGGTCAGACCGCCCTGAGCTATCTCTCATCTCGTCTGATCTGCTCTGGATCTCTCTTTTGATGACGAAAGACGCGCCGCCGGGTCTGGGCATGAAGCTCCAGTCCTGCGGTCACGATTTTACTCGCCCGCAACTCCGGACCCAGATGGATTGCCAGCGCCTACTGCGCTGCCCCTGAACTCCGCCTCATGCTACTCCTCTAGATATGTTATACGTTACGTTATAACATATCTTGCATCATGCAAGCTGGGAAACTGATATTCTCCCTTATCCGGGATCGTCATCCCCTATAGACCTATCTCTTCTACTCCTACATCCCATAGCGCCAAGCCTTAGCGATGTGACAAAGTGGATTCCCAAATCGGCTGATCACTGATTCAAGCTGTTCTTTGCGGAGAACAGCCTTGGTTCGTGGATTGATGTCGGATGCGGAATGGCCTCTTTCGAACCGTTCCGTAGTTCGAAAGGGGCCGAGGCGGGGTCTCGCCTCGTGATCACCGCGGTGCTGGACGGGGTGTTTCTGGATTCCGGACGGGACGCCTATCTCACAGCCACTTCGGAACATGGAACTCGTTACCGCCAGTTCCGGCGCTGGACGCTGGCGCGCGCTGGACGCTGGGGTCTGGGACGTGATGCTGGAGGGGATGAACGACACCGGCACGGGCAACGACAGCCTTCAGATCTGAACGGCGACGCCGGGCAGGAGATATTCGACGCCCGCGACCTGCGGCGCATACGCGTCCTCATGAAGAGCAGCCGCGCAAGAACGAATGGCTGCAGGACAAACTGCCATGTCCCGAATGCCATGGCGAAGGCCTGGAGGCGATCGCCAATCCCGATGATGCCCGATCGTCAAAAACGGGCGTGGATATCTGATGTCGCCATGCCTCCACTGTCATGGCATGCGCTAAGTGTCGATCGCGCAGTCAGCTTCGAGCAATATGCATTAGGCACGCCTCAGGAGGCAGCCAAGCGAATGGCTCATGCAGCCATCGTCTCGACACCGGCAAGGTCTGCGACATCGGCGGAGAGCGACGCTTCAATCTCGGAAAGGTGCATACGCTTCGCGGCGAGTTCGTTCGAGAACGAAAACTCCCCGCCCTCACGCGAGCGATAGGACGCCAGCCGCCGCTGAGCATCGGCAAGACGTTGACGAAATCGCTCCTGCTCGTCTTCGAAGCCGGACAGAGCATGTTCGAGACGCGAGATAGCGCCGAGCGGCGTGGTGGTCACCGACAGGTCGATCTCATAGTCGGCGCCGGTTCTCATCAGCATGGTGCTGTAGCGATAGCCGTCCTTGCCAAACCGCTCGCCGGAATAGTCGAGGTGGAATCCACCGAGCGAGGCGATGGTGGTATCCCCTTCCTGTTGAAGTTGCACCAGGGTGAGGATTCCTTCATGAGCGCGCGACCGGCGCGTTTCCGTTCGACAAAGGTCCCGGTCGCCGACCTGCATGTGGAAGGCATCGCCCGTAGTCGGAATAAGCCTTTCGATATCCAGCCCGATCTCGCCGATGCGGCCGGTGGCATATTCGATATCGCGCTCGGCATCGCGGATCTGGCGACGGATGGGCGAACTGGTCGTCCTGATGTGCCGCGCGCAGCCCGCTCGAGCCGCGCGATGTCCGGCTTCGAGGCCGGCCTTCTGCATCAGGCGGGATCCCCGCTGGCAATGGCCTTCGCGATGGCGAACTGGTTTGCCTGTCCTTCGCCCATATCCTCCAAGCGGCGAATAGGAAGTATCGCCGGAAAGTGCAGCCGCGATTGAACCGTGCCTTGCGTTCGTTGTTCTTGCCACATCTGGGTGTCCATCGAGCCTTCCGTGGCATAGGCGTAGATGTCGATGACATCGTGCTGGTTGCCCTGGCGGAGGATGCGGCCCTCGCGCTGCTCGATCTGTGAGGGCAGCCAGGGCACGTCGAGATGGTGGAGGGCTTTCAGGCGGAGCTGGGCATTGACTCCGGTGCCCATCGTGTCGGACGAACCGATCAGGAAGCGCACCTTGCCGGCGCGCACATCGCCGAACAGGCGCTGCTTGGCATCGGACTTCTTTGAAGTCCTGCATGAAGGCGATTTCCGATGCTGGCACACCGATGCGGACCAGCTCGTCACGGATCCAGCGATAGGCCGAGAAGCCACGGCTCTTCTCGACGTTGATCGTGCCGAGATCGGAAAAGATCATCTGCGCCGCGCCCGGCTGATCAAACGGCTTGCCGTCGGAGCGGACATAGGTGCCGCTCGCCGTCTCACGCCAGATGCGCCAGGCATTGGTCACGACGTCATTGAGCTTGTTGTCGGGCTCATTGGCATTGTCGCAATCGACAAGCCGAAGATCGATGGCCGCATGACGGCCGTCGGTGATGACGGAAAGGAGAATATCGTCCCCGGGCTGTGACGGTGTTCGTGCGCCAGCGTCTCGGCAAGCGAGCGCATGGCGCCACCGTCCTCGGCGCGTTCGATGACCAGCACGGCAATCTCGTCCAGCCCTGCGGCGATCGCCTGTTTGACGCGCCTATGGCCTGCATCGATCACATAGCCGTTACCACCGTCGGATTCTGCCGCAACGACGGGCGGCTGCACAATGCCGACGGCACGGATCGTCGCCAACAGCAGCGCGTCGGCCTGCGGGCTGGACTTGGAGCGTCGCGCCTTGTCGGGGTTTTCCTTCAGCGCACGCGGATCGACAAATTTCAGTTCCATGGAAATGCTCCTTCACGGGGGTTCCGGACACCGCCAAGCGCAGCATCCTTCCTCGTCTTCTTCCCGAAGACCTCCCCCGGCCCGCCGAGCGGACGGGCCGGTGCAACTGCGGCCGAGCATCCCTGCCGGGCCGATCAAGCGGGGCTCACAGCCCTGCGAAGAGCGAACGGCCGGGATTGCGAGCGGCGCGGTTGAGCGATAGCGTCAGCGGTCCGCCCGGTCTGCGAGCGGATTATTTCCTTTTCTTCCCCCCTCTCCCCCTCTCCCCACTTGAAGTTCTTGTATATGACGGCAATATACATTGATGATCGATTGGAAACGGATCGCCGGCTTCGACTGGGACGCGGGCAACGCGCGCAAGAGCGTGGAAAAAGCACGATGTCAGCCAGGCGGAAGCAGAGCAGGCATTTTTCAACGAGCCGCTGCTGACGGTCTCTGACGCAAAGCATAGCGCCAGCGAGCCGCGTATCCACGCTCTCGGACGGACCGACGACGGAAGGCTGCTGCATATCACCTTCACGCTTCGGGAAAGTGAGACAAAACTGCGGGTGATTTCGGCCCGCGACATGAGCCGCAAGGAGCGGAGCTATTATGAACAGGACACGTAACACCGTGCCGCATTTCGCAACGGGAGACCGAGGAGCGGGCTTTCTGGGAAAGCCAGGACTCGACCGACCATGTCGACTGGAGCAAGGCCGAAAAGGTGCGGCTGCCCAATCTGAAGCCGTCTTCCACCTCGATATCGCTGCGGCTTCCCAATTCGCTTCTGGAGAGGATCAAGGTCGCCGCGGGAAAGCGCGACGTTCCCTATCAGTCGCTCATCAAGATCTGGCTGGCCGAAAAGATCGATACTTCCGGCACGCAGCGCTGATCCGCTCCACACAAAAATGGCCGGCGCCGCCGCATGACGAGGCCGGCCATGACGTGGCATCAGGCGGCGATAGAATCCCGGATGTCATCGATTTCCATCGCCAGAGCTTCATCGATTTCGGCAAGCTGCCGGCCACTTGTCGGCCAATTCTTCCGAGAAGGAGAATTCCCCACCCTGCCGCGAGCGATAGGATGCGAGGCGACGTTCGGCATCGGCGAGCCGCCTGCGATACCGCTCCTGCTCATCGTCAAAGCCGGACAACGCATGCTCGAGGCGGGCGACTGCGCCGAGCGGGGTCGTCGTCACCGGCAACTCGATCTCGTAGTCGGCACCGGTGCGCATCAGCATGGTGATATAGCGGTATCCGTCCTTGCCGGACCGCTCGCCACAATATTCGAGGTTGAACCCGCCGAGCGAGGCGATCACGGCGTCGCCCTCCTGCTGGGGCTGGATGAGGGTCAGGATTTCCTTCATCAACGCGCGGCCGGCGAGCTTGCGCTCGTTGATGGCCTCGTCACCGACGACCAGACGGAAGGTAGCGCCGGTTGTCGAAACCAACTTGTCGATATCTTGCTCGATCTCGCCAATGCGGCGCGTCGCGTATTCGATATCGCGCTCGGCATCACGGATCTGGCGACGAATGGCGTGCTGGTCATCCATATGCGCGGAGCGCAATCGCTCGAGACGGGCGACATCGGCTTCGAGCCCCGCCTTTTGCATCAGGCGCGGATCGCCCGAGGCAATGGCCTTGGCCATGGCGAACTGGCTCGCCTGCCCTTCTCCCATATCCTCCAGGCGGCGGATTGAGGTATCGCCCGAAAGGGCCGCCGTAATGAACCGGGCCTTGCGCTCGTTGTTCTGCCACATCTGCGCGTCCATCGAGCCTTCAGTGGCATAGGCGAAGATGTCGATGACCTCATGCTGATTGCCCTGTCGCATGATGCGGCCTTCCCGCTGCTCGATCTGGGAGGGCAGCCACGGCACATCGAGGTGGTGGAGCGCCTTCAGACGCAGCTGGGCATTGACGCCGGTGCCCATGGTCTCCGAGCTGCCGATCAGGAAACGGACCTTGCCGGCGCGCACATCACCAAACAGACGCTGCTTGGCGTCCGACTTCTTGAAATCCTGCATGAAGGCGATTTCCGACGCTGGAACGCCCATGCGGACAAGCTCGTCACGGATCCAGCGGTAGGCGGAAAATCCCCTCGTCTTCTCGGCGTTGATGGTGCCTAGATCCGAGAAGATCATCTGAGCGGCACCCGGAAGCTCGAACGGCTTTCCGTCGGTTCGTACATAGGTGGCGTCCGCCGTCTCCCGCCAGATGCGGAAGGCATTCGAGATGAGGTCGTTGAGCTTGTTGTCGGGCTCATTGTCATTGTCGGAATCGACCAGACGCAGGTCGATGGCAGCGTGCCTGCCGTCTGTGATGACGGACAACAGGATGTCATCACCAGGTTCCGGCGGACCATCGCGTTCCTCGATCGCCTTGATGCGGGCATCGAGCAGGATCTGGTAGCGTTTGAAGGCGGGCGATGGCTTGGAGGTGAAAATTTGCCTTGTGCCCGTCGATAGCGCCGGAATTTTCACGTATTCGCGCAGATCCTCGGGCATCACCACATCCGCGAAGGAGCGGAACATGGCAATCAGCTCGGGCACGTTGACGAAGGTGGCAAAGCGCGTCACCGGCTTGTATTTGCCGGAGGGCTGAAGTTCCAGTTCCGTCGTGACATCGCCAAAGATCGAGGCCCAGGCGTCGAACTCATGCAGGCCACGCTGGAGCAGCGCCTCGTAGCCGAGATAGCGCTGCACCGAGAACATCTCGCCGAGCGTATTGGTAATTGGCGTGCCCGAGGCGAGCACAAGCGCCTGCCCGGGTTCTTCGTCTCGACGAACCGGGATTTTACATAGAGATCCCAGGCCCTCTGCGAGCCGTTTGGATCGACGCCCTTCAACGTCGACATATTGGTGGCAAAGGAGAGTTTTCTGAATTCCTGCGCTTCGTCGACGATGATCTGATCGACGCCGATCTCGGAGATGGTGAGGAGATCGTCCTTGCGGGTCGAAAGCGCCTCCAGCCGCTCCTGCAGGCCTTCCTTCAACCGCTCGAGACGCTTGCGCGAAACACGATCATCGCTCTCGACCTTGGCCAGCAGGCTCTCATAGAGCTCCAGCTCGTCGTGGATCATCTGCTGCTCGAAGGCCGATGGCACCGCGATGAAGCGGAACGCGGAATGGGTGATGATGATGGCGTCCCAGGTGGCGGTTGCCGCGCGCGACAGAAACCGATGGCGCTTATCTTTGGTGAAGTTGGTCTCGTCGGCCACGAGGATACGGGCGGTCGGATAGAGCGCCAGGAACTCACGGGCCATTTGCGCCAGGCAATGACCGGGCACAACCAGCATCGCCTTGGCGATTAGGCCAAGGCGGCGCTGTTCCATGACGGCAGCTGCCATTGTCATGGTCTTGCCAGCCCCCACGGCATGGGCGAGATAGGTCGAGCCCGCCGAGATGATGCGCCAGATGCCACGCTTCTGGTGCCCGTAAAGAGAAAAGGCGCCCGAGGCGCCTGGAAGTTGCAGATGGTCCCCGTTGAATTTTCGGGGGGCGATGTCGTTGAAGCGATCATTATAGATCCGCGCCAACCGGTCCGTCCGATCGGGATCAGACCAGATCCAGTTCTGGAATGCGGTCTTGATCTTTTGCAGCTTCTCCTTGGCCGCCTCGGTATCGACGACATTGAGCACACGCTTTTCGCTATCGCCCTCTTTCACCGTGTCGAATATCTGCGGCACGCGGCTGTCGAGAGCATCGGCCAATAACTCGCCGGCATGGCGACGATCGGTGCCCCATTCCGATGTGCCTGCCGCCATCCAGCCCAACTGCCGCGCCTCGACAGTCCATGAGGCAAGCTCCGGCATATGGTGGATTTTGATCTCCACCCCCATCGTCTCGTGCACGAAGGCGACAACATCGGCGGCCGGAATCCACGGCGCACCGAGACGGGCGGTGATATCGGACGGCCGCAGATCGGCAGGTTGGACCTCAATCAACGCCCGCACATTACGCTTGCGCTCGAAGACGGGATCGAGCGACGCGGCGGCTTCGGCGGCCTTGAGCTTGTCGCGGACCTGACCGGACAGATAGGCGTCGGCCGTCTGCCATGCGCCGGTTTCGGGATCGTTGAAGATGGCGTCTCCGAGTTCGGCCAGAACAGCATCGCTGTCGGTGTGCAGCAATTCGGCGATGTGATCGATGTCCACATGGCCACGTTCGTTCAGCACGACGGCAAGCGCATCCGCAGCACTTGCGATGATCGGCGCCGATGGCGGCGCGATCACGCGCGCAGTGAAGATCGGTCCGGGCTTCGCCGTATTGGTCTCGAGGTCATAGTCCTCGATCGAGGCGACCAGCCAGCAATCGGGATCATCGAGAAAGGGCTGGAGATTGGGGCGGCGATGGATTTCGCGCACCTCGCCGGTCTCGGTGTCCTCATTCACCGACACGGTGGTGAAGTTGACCGGCCCGAAGTCCCGCACGAAACTCGACCAGGCGATGCGCAGCTTCACTTGCGCCGGCTTCCACGGCTGATCGAGTTCCTGGGCCCTCAGGACTTCGCGGACGGCATCACGGATCGGGATCAGCTTTCCGATGATGCGTGCGTGCTTTTCCGGCACGCCGTCACTGCTCCTGCCTTTGCGCACCGTGATGGTGACAGGGACCCCGTCGACCATCTGCATGAGAGCGGTGTTCTTCGCGATGAAGAAGCTCCCCTCGCGGACGTGCCACTCGGTGGAGGGACCATCTGCGCCCTGCTGACCGGCATCATCCTCGTGGTCAAAATCGAGCGGCGTCGGTTCGCCTTCATAAAGAGCTTCCGGAAGAAGGGAGATGGCGGCGGCCAGCGCGCCTTCGAGATCCTCAGCCTCACGCGGGAGGCAGGCATAGGTCTCGCCGAAAGGTCCAGAGGTCAGGGCGTGGGTGCCCAGCACGAAATCCGGATGCCGCGCGAACCATCGGTTGACGCGAATGGCGCCCTCGCCCGCCGTCGCCGGCCTGACCTCCTCGGTGTCGAGCCAGGACTGGTCGCCCTCGGGCTCTCCGATCTTACGCTTGCGGAAGAACAACAGATCGACCACGACGTCCGTGCCGGCGTCAGCCCGGAAGCTGCCCTCGGGCAAACGGATCGCGGCAATCAGGTCGGCCGACTTTGCGATATGCTCGCGCGCGGTGCAATCGGCCTTGTCCATCGTGCCGGAGCTGGTAACGAAGGCGGCGAGACCACCGGGCTTCAAAAGATCGACCGAACGGGCGATGAAGTAGTCGTGCAGGCGCAAGCCGAGCGATCGGTAGGCCCGGTCGGAACGAACGCTGCGATCAGAGAAAGGCGGATTGCCGATGGCGAGGTCGAAGCTTGCTGGAAGCTCCGTGCGGCCTAAATCGCCGGTGACGATGCGCGCACGCGGCTGCAACAGTCCCGCGATACGAGCGGTGACAGGATCGAGTTCGACGCCGGTGACGTGCGACAGATCACGAAGGGCTTCCGGCATCAGCGCCGGGAACAGACCCGTACCGATGCCGGGTTCGAGCACCCGACCGCCGCGCCAACCGAGGCGATGCAACCCGGCCCAGATGGCCCGGACGATGAACTCCGGCGTGAAATGCGCATATTGCGTGCAGCGCGCCAGAGACGCGTATTCCTGGCCGGAAACTGCATCCTGTAAATCGGCCCCGATGTCGCTCCAGCCGTCGCGGAAATCAACCTCACCAGGCCGGCGGAACACGCTATTGGCGAGATCCGACGCGCCGAAGCCAGTAAACCTGATCAGCCGCTCCTGCTCCTCAATCGTAGCCGGGCGCTCGTCCTGCTCGATCTCGGACGCCAGACGAATGGCTTCGAGATTGTCGTGAGCCCGCTGTTTCCAGCCCTTGGCCAGCCCGCGCGTACCCGCGAGATGAAAATTCCTGGCCCCCGCAACGCGTGACGGCGAGCTGGCTCGGGCGCCCAACGGCTGCGGTTGCGCGGCAGGCGCCGGCGAGGATGGTGTCGGATCATCATTATCATCATCGTTCGCGGAGAAATCGCCGGCAAAGGCCGTGACGCCAAGGCCGAGCCCCGAGGAAAGACCGGTGGACCCGAAGAGGTCGAGGGTAAAAGGATCGTCATGCGACATGAGAAATTCTCCTGATTGAAGGCGCACGAGACCGCACCGCCGATCGGGATCGGCGGCGGGTCGCGCGCGGAGGTTGACGTCGGTTAGGGCTGGCCCGGCAGCCAGACAGGGGTCAGCGAGATACTCGTGTCGGTCATCTCGACACGGAGATGCGTAACATCAGGCATGGCGTCGAGCAGACGCAGCACCTCGGTGGCATCCAGGAACTTGATGCCGTCATCGCCCCCGAAATGCTGGCGCTTGTAGTGCCAGTAGTCGGGATCGGTCGAAGGGTTGCACTCATCGGCATAGCAAACGAGGGCCTTCTGGCCCTCGGAAAGCTTGCCATTCGACAAGAGATAAACCCCTTCGTCGCCAACCAGCCACAGGCCTGGCTTCTCGCCTTCGCCGGGTCTGATTCCATAGTAGGGATTGCGGAAGCCGCCATTGGCAGCGGCATCGGATTGTCCGCGCGCGATGACCGCGCGGACCTGGTCGACCGGAAAGGTGAACATCGCCCCACCTCATGCCGCAATACGTTCGGGGAGATTACGCAGATGCACCGGCAGCTTCGCCGCGATTTCGTCTTCGGTAAGATCTTCGAGCAGCTTGAGCGTGGTGCCCTGACGTCCACCGTAGTAGAGCACGGTGCGCTTGCTGCGATGTTCCGGCAGCCAGCGTTCCCCGGCATAGCCACGATACTCGTCATGCGTGGCGCTCCAGATGTGCTCAAGACGCTCACCATGCGTCATCGCCTTCACCGGCCAGGATTCGCGTTCGACGATGGCGTCGCGCAGCTCGACCGGCGAACGAGCGACATTCAGATCGCAATAGCCGTGGAAGGAGCGGGGCCGGCCGTCGATACGCAGCGTGTAGAAGACGCTGGTGATCGAGTCCGTGAGGAATTCGCGCAGTGCGAACATCTCACCCCGCATCCAGAGCGGCGGCAGGATATCGAGCATGTAGTCATGCTCGATACGGCCCACTTCAAACCATTCCCCTGCATAAAGAGAACCGGCGTCACCCTCGAAACGGTTGGGACGCTGGGCATGGCGATCGAACACGCGGAACATCTGGCGACGATCTGAGACACCTTGATAGATCTTGCGGATGGGAGAGAGGGTCATCGGCGGGCTCCTTTGGCCTCGTCGGGCCGAAGCGCGAACCATCCTTGTGGATGCCCATCATTTTCAGCCCTTCCTGACCCCTCCCCGCGGCCGCCTCTCCGTCCGGGCGGGTCAAGGGCCGGCGCAGCCGGGCGAAGCTTCACCCTTGACGCGGCCGGCGGGCATGCGGCAGCCGGGTTTCCTTCTCCGTCTCCTTTCCTGCTTTCACATTGTCTGAGCCGCAGCGCGTAGCATGGCGTTCCAATCGTCGGCGGCCGGCTTGAGCCGCTCGAAGTCACTGGAAAGCTCGCCAGCAAGCTCACGCAGCCGCGACACGAATACTTCACCCTGAGGGTTGGCATCGGTGGCGGCCACCAGCCGCGCGTCCTGCCCTGGTGCCAGTAGCCGAATGGCCGCATCGGTCGCCGGCGACCAGCCGCCGCCAGTGCTGACGTAGAGCGTATCCCGCCGAATGTTCTCGATCGCGGCAAGGCTCATGGCGTCGATCGCTGCTTCGGTCACGCAAATGCGCAGGGCGCTAGCAATACCAAGCCGAAACAGCACTTTGCTGCCGCCGGAGGCAAAACCCCGCCATTCCGGACCACGCTCCTCCCAGCCAGTGACGATACCGGCGGTATCGCTATGGGCGGCCCACATGCTGCCCCGCGGTCCCTCCCTCAAGACGTTCTGTGCGATAGCGCTACGGATGACCTGTTCGGGAATGTGCCGCTCGTCGTGCAAATAGCGCCAGGTGGCCGAACCGCGCCATGGCTTGCGCCTCGCTGCCCAACGGTCCGGGATCGATTGATCGGGTTCGCGCGCGCGAGATTGTCGTTGCCATTGCGGCTGGCTTGGCTCGAAGCCGGCAAGCGACGCCACCTGCACGAAGGCTTCCAGGAAATCGCAGCCGTCCAGATGCTGGACCAGCGAATAGACATCACCCTTGGCATCCGACAGCGGGTCAAACCAGCCCTTGCCATCGTGGATGACGATGATGATGTCGTCGCCATGGCGGTATTTGACTGCCTTGGGCGTGCTCTCCTTGAGATCGATCGCAAAGCCGCCGGTCTCCAATACCGCCGCGCAGCCAACCTGGCTTCGCAGCTCTTCAATATCCGCTTTTTCCATTCTTCTCTCCCGGCCTCGTTCTGGCCGGGCCTTTCCTCAAGAGTAACTCCTCCGCACATTTTGCGGAACACTCCGCGACAGCCGCAAAGAGCAAAGGCGGCAAGGGCGCGGGCGGCCAGTGACAGATATTGCAGTCGAGTTGCACATCGCGACCGACTGCGGCGCAGCCTCCCTTGCGGCCTGCCGCTTGGCTGCGGCACGCCGCTCGGCAGTGCCGGTTCAGTGAACCGGCCGGCCTCCTGCGTATGGGCAGTATTCGAAAATTGCCTCGACCTCGTCACCGTCGAGGTCGTCGGCAGGAAGAACGCCGTACTCGTTTTCATCGACCTTGAAGAGGATGACCGGCGTCATCAGGGTGCGCGCGAGGTTCCAGGCGTGGTTCTGAGCGAGGCTGAGTTCGTGCATCATCGTGTGGCTCCCGTTATCGCGAGGACCATTCCCCGCTCGACAGGCGCCCGTCGGGTCCAGCCGGGGCCGCGATCATCGCGATGGCGAAGCCGTGAGCGACGGCACGCTTTGCGTAGTCCGACCCCGCAGCGGGTTGATCGGATAGGTCCGGGCTGGAACTAGGGAAATAAGCCGATAAGAGCGGGGAAATGGGCCTTGCGGCGGAGCCACGTCACCAGCACAAAGCCTCGCGGGTTCAAGCCTCAACACCTTGTGGCTGATCGTAAGCCGACAGCATCAAGGTCTTTGCGAAAGCCTGTTCTTCCGGTACCCACGATGTCGCCATGACAGTGGCGCCGTTACGAGAAACCCGCCTGAACACGACCATGACCGAAGAGATTGCGGAGACGAAAACCGATTCGATCGGGCTGACCACCAATATCGCGGCCGCCTATGTCAGCGAAAATCCGGTCCGACAGCCGAGCTTCCCCGTCTCATTGCCGAGGCCCACGCCGCCAGTGCCGGGGCTCGCGGCTGGCGCCACAGCAGAGCAACCGGAAGAAAAGCCCGTTCCGGCAGTTGCGGTCCGCAAATCCGTGACACCGGATTTCCTGATCTGCCTGGAGATGGCAACCAGTTTAAGTCGTTGAAGCGTCACCTTGCGACCCACTACGACCTGACACCAGATCAGTTCGGCGTCGATGAATTCGATCCCGTCATCACCGCCGAAATGGCGGTGCTTGTAGTGAAACCAGTCGGGATTGCCGACCGGGTGGCACTCGTCCGAATAGACCACGAGCGGGCGGTCACCGTGGCCAAGTTTTCCGTTCGACATGATGTAGACACCTTGGTCTCCGACCAGCCAGAGGCCGGGGTTCTCGCCCTTGCCGGGCTTGAGGCCGTAGCACGGGTTGCGGAATCCGCCATTGGCGGCGGCATCCGCCTTTCCGCGTTCGATGACCTTGCGAACGCCGAGAATGGAAAACGTGAACATGGCCGTCTCCTCACGCCGCGATCGCGTCGGGGAGGGTGCGCAGATGCACCGGGAGCTTGGCGGAGATCTCTTCGTCGGTGAGATCGTCGAGCAGCTTCAACGTCGTGCCCCGGCTTCCGCCGTAGACGGAAATGGTGCGCTCTCCACGTGCATGCTCCGGCCAGCGTTCACCGGCATAGCCGCGATAATCATCATGGGTCACGCTCCAGATGTGATCGAGGCGCTCGGTCCGTGTCATCGCCTTCAGCGGCCGCGATTCCCGATCGACGATCGCATTGCGCATCCGCTCGGGTGATCCCTTGTCGAAAAGGTCGCAATAGCTGTGGAAGTGGCGGAGTTGGCCGTCGATCGTCAGCGCGAAGAAAACACAGGTAACGCTGTCGGTCAGGAATTCGCGCATCGCGAACATATTGCCGCGCATCCAGAGGGGCGGCAGGATCTCCAACATATAGTCGTGGTCGACCGCACCGATCTCGAACCATTCGCCGGCGTAAAGCGCGCTGGCGTCGTTTTCCCAGGGGTTGGGGCGCTGCGCATGGCGATCGAACATGCGAAACATCTGGCGCCGGTAGGCGACGCCCTGGAAGATCTTGCGGATTGAGGAGAGGTGAAGCATGGGAGCGGCTCCTTCAGCCTTGCCGGGGCTGAAGCGCGGCTCATCCTTCCGATTTCGCCGTCACTTCAGCCCTTCCTGACCCCTCCCCGCGGCCGCCTCTCCGTCCGGCCGGGTCAAGGGCCGGCGCTAGCCGGGCGAAGCTTCACCCTTGACGCGGACGGCGGGCATGCGGCAGCCCGGTTTCCTTCTCCTCTCACCCGTCCCACTCGGTCCTCCTGGACGCACGCAGTTCTTCGTTCCAATCCTCGTGTGCAGACGCCAGCCGCTCGTAGCCGCAGCTCGCGGCAACGGCGATCGCCTCGATACGGCCGGCATAGACCTCGCCTTGCGCATTGTTGTCGGTTGCGGCGACGAGCTGCACATTGGGACGGGCCGCAAGCGCCCGAATTGCCGCTTCAGTGGCCGGCGCCCATCCACCACCGGTGCTGAGATAGAGGCTGTCGGACCGAAGGCTTTCGATCGCGGCGAGGCTCATCGCGTCGATCGCCGCCTCAGTGACGCAGAGCCGGGTGGCGCCGATCGATCCGAGTCGAAACAAGACCTTTGCGCCGCCGCTGGCAAAGCCCCGCCATTCCGATCCGCGTTCTTCCCAGCCGGTGACGACGCCGTCGTCATCGACATGAGCGGCCCAGATGCTGCCACGCGGTCCCTCGCGAATCCGATCCTGCCGGATGGCTGCCCAGATGACGGTTTCCGGGACGTCCCGCTCGTCGCGCAGATACCGCCAGCGGGCTCTTCTCGCCCCAGGCGGCGCCGGTCGCGGCTCCGACCTCCATCTCCATCAGCTTCTCGGCGGCAAAGCCGATCATATCGCGCAGGAGATCGGCGTCGGGTGTCTTCTCCACAAGCGCGCGCAGGTTCATCATGTCGTCGGTCATCGGTGTTCCTTCCCAGCAGGAGTTGGTGTCGCAACCAGACCCTACCGGAAAGCGCCGATGACCACCGCGCTACCAAGCTACACCACGTCCTGGGACACGATCGTGGCCTGCTTTTACTCCGCCGCGGTGGCCTGGAATTGCTCCGCCGTTGACACCTGATCCTGAAAGTACAAATGACCGGTGCTCTTCAAGAGGAAGAGTGGAACCGGGTTGGTCTCACCCTGCTCTCGAGCGACGAAGACCGAACCCTTGTGCTTTTCTCTTCAACTGATGAGATCCGTGCCTTTCGAGAGAGGCTTGAGGCTTATGGCCGGGGCACTCCTTCCGGCCAGAAAAACCCTGCCTACGCGGCTTTCATAGCGGCAATTGAATCGATCGATGCGATTGAACCCCGCGATCGCATCGGGATGCGCGCACGCGAGGAGGGACTCACGGAGGTCGACAATTTTCGGCCGGGCACCGACTATGTTCTCGACATAGAAATCTGGGACCTCGGCCGGCGTTAGGCCCGCACCCGCAAAGTCGACGACATCGCAGCCTATGTCGAGGCGCGAAACGGCGAGGAGCTCGACCGATACATCGGCCCGAGCACCACACTGATCCGCGTCCGATGCGACGGCGCGGTGGCACAAACGCTGCTGACCATCGATGAAATTGCCGAAATCGACTTCCTTCCTACACTCGATACGACCAGTGTGCGCAAATGATCGACCTGACGATTGCTGACCTGCCGGATCTCGCAGAACTTCCCGAGAACGCGCCGCTGATCGGCATCATCGACAGCGGCGTAAATGACCATCCGTTGATTGAAGACCTTATTGTTGGTTCGATCGCAGTCCCTGACACTCTGGGAACTGCTGATGATCACGGTCATGGAACGTTTGTTGCGGGAATCTCGACGTTTGGCGATTTGCGAGCCCAGCTGGCAGCAGGCACGCTCAACCGTGTCGCCCGCTTGTGCTCAGCTAAGGTTATTGACCACACCGGCAACTTCCCAAACCAGCGACTGACACCCAATCAGACAACTGGGACGATGACTTCCTGGACCTCGTCGAGGAAGCGCATCTCAGTTCAAGGGTGCGGCGGACGGCGAGATCGCCTTCGGCGCGCTCAAGGGCTTCCTCGACGTCCGCTACGGCGCGCGCGACGGATCGGCCTGCGCGGAGTTTTCCTGGGAAGGAAAAGACGACAATGACCCCGCCTGCGGTCGCGGATGGGCCACCATCGGTATCGCCGGCCGCCTCGTCGGGCACTTCTACATCCATAACGGCGACGATTCAGGCTTCGTCTGCGCGCGCAACTGACTTCCTCAACAGCCTGCTAGTGGTGGCACGAATCACAAGGACACAGTTTCTGCGGATTAGGTCGCCCACCCCGAGACGGCGAGGGGCGGCGTTATGGGCAGCCATACACAGGGGACATGAAGGGGCCTCTGGGGCCGAAAACCTGCGGCGCAAGCCTTCACTCGGCAGAAGCCGTTGTCCAAAGCATCAATGTGGGCGCAATGGCTCTAATCCATCGTAGCAGGGTTAGCTCCCTATAGCGAACATTCGTTCACAGCGTAACTGTGGTTCGCCATAAGTGTGATTTCCGCCGAAGAGACGACATTGGCAAAACGTCATGAGGCTGGAAGACGTGAGAACATGAATGCCCCGCCGCAGTTGGCGGCGAGGCATGTAGGCGTAGGCGCGCTTGTTAAGCCTTCAAAAACGGCATTGCCGCAGCAAGCACAGCTTCCTTGGTCATCGGCTCATCGAATGCACCATCCCAAGCCTTCTTGCCCCCTATCCGGCGGACCTGAGCGGCATGACGTGCTTCGACCGAATGGATCTGGAGCGCGGCCGTAAGGATGTCGTCATTCTCCATCAGATTTCCGGCCTGACCCTTGTAGGCGGCCACACCGAGGTCTTCGAAGGTCTGCGATAGGGTCAAGAAAGTTTCGAAATTCGAGAACACATCGGCATACTTTCCGCCCGCCGTGAAGTCGGCTTCTGGACGCTTGACAGCCGCCGCTCCGAGAGCCCCGGACAGGAAGGCGACGTGTGCCGCTTCATGCAGGCCAATCTGCTGAAACACTGCCTTGTGTTCGGCGGGGATGAAATCCTTCTCCAAAGCGGAACGGTAGAATGCATCCTCGATATGTTCGAGCGTCAGCGCGAAGTTCAACGTATCGACGATCTGTTGCGGCAACCCTGCCGCAAAAGCCTGCTTCGATGCTGCGGCAAGGACCAGCGGAGCCGAGGCAAGTGCGCCAAGCGACAACGCCGCATGGGAGAAGAGGCCGCGACGGCTTGTAACCAGACGGCTCGCCAAATCGGGGTCGAGCGCGCCAAGGATCGTGTTGGTGTTGGTGTTCATGATCATTCCTCCTAGAGGCTCTTTGCCGTGACTTCGGTTTTGATGAACGGATCAGCGGCGGCGAGAACCTTCGCAGGCTCCAACGCTCCGTCGAGGCCGTTCTTGTCGACCACGTCAGGGCCCGCGAATGCAACGCTGCCAGGTTGTAGCAGATCGCGGATCGTAGCCGCATGTCGCGCTTCGACCGATACTATACGACCTGCGGCGACAAGGTAGTCGCCCTTCTCGAGCAATTTCCCCGCGCCATTATAGGCGGCAACGCCGAGGTCTTCGAACGTCTTGGCTGTAGTCAGGACGCTTTCACGGCTGGCAAAATCGACCTTGGAAAAGTCCACTTCGAGATCAGGGATTGCCTTGTCGGCGAGCGCGCCTTTCAGGAAATCACGATGCGCGACTTCATGATCGCGGATGTCAGTGAGGATTGCCTTCTCGTCACCGCTCATCTCCCCGTAGGGGCTTTCGATCACCTTGGTGTAGAAAGCTGCTTCAAGCTGCTCCAAGGCGTAGGCATAGTTCAATATGCCGATATCGCCTTCGCCTAGATCAGCCGCCAACGCCGGCGTGATGCCGAAGTTCGGAAGGCTGCCGCCGAATATGGCAAGCGTGGCGACGACTCCGCCGGTCCATTGGAGGACGGTCCTCCTGGATTTCTGTGCGGACAAAGGTCCAGCACGAGACTCTGTCTGATTGTGTTGCATAGAACTCTCCATTTTGGGATTTGATGCGAAATCATTTCCGCATGGGAGTAGCAACGAAAGCCTCCGCGCAAAGTTTCGTAAGTTATTCAATTTACTCAATTATTTGTGAGTCGTTTGAATTCTGGTCACAATTATGCTGGATCGGAAGCGTATAAATTCAGATATTACTAGAGCGTTGTCGCGGAGGAATGGTTCCGGTGGTTTTATGATTTTCTTCAAACGTGAGCGGCATGTGCGTTTGCTGGTGCCGAAGCGACGGCCGAACTGGCGCGAAGAATTCGATCTTCAAGCTATCTTAAGCTTCAGTGCGCTTCGATGCCGCTCAACCCATATGGGGAGGTGGCAAAAGGATGAACTGGCTATCCGAGGACCAAGTGGCGCTGTCCGTAGTTGACGCGCTGACGGCGAGCATTTGTGTCATCGATCATGACGGAATCGTTCGGGCCGAAAACGCCGCTTGGAAACAATTCTCGTCCCGCAACGGCGGCATCGGTTCGTACATCGGCGTAAACTACCTGGAGATTTGCAGGAAGGCGGGTGGCGACGATTCTGAAGCGGCTCATCGAATTGCAACAGCAATTCGGCAGGTGCTGGATGGAAAGCGTCAACGGTTCGAGGCCGAGTATCCTTGTCATTCGCATACCGAACAACGCTGGTTCTTGACCCGGGCAACGCCGCTTCGATTCGGCTCCGATAATAGTCAGGGCAAACAATCTCTGGGAGCCGTCGTCTCACATCAGGAAATAACAGAAAAAAAGCTGCTCGAAATGCAGCTGAAGGGGTTCGCCGAGACTGACGAGCTTACCGGCCTGAGAAACCGCCGATCCATGATTGATCATATCAGCAAGGCATTCGCGGAACACAAGACGGGATGCACGGTAGCGCTGTTGCTACTGGACTTGGACAACTTCAAGGAAATCAACGACACCTCTGGTCACGATATTGGCGATCTCGTGATCAAGCAGGTGGCGGAACGCTTATCGAGTTTGACCTCGCGGAATCCCTCGACCATCGCTGCTCGAATGGGAGGCGACGAATTCGCTTTGCTCCTTGCGGTCGAACAGCCTTGGAGCGTCGTTCCGCTTGCGGAGGAACTTCTTGGCCTTCTTGACCAGCCTTACCCGATTGACGGCGAACAGGTGCATTCCGCCGCGTCGGTTGGAATCGCCTTCTATCCCACCGACGCGGTTGCGCCCGCATCACTGCTCAAGGCCGCTGACCTGGCTCTATACCGGGCAAAAAATGGCGGCCGAAACCGATACGTATTCTACACGGACAATCTGCGCGACGCAGCGC
This sequence comes from Mesorhizobium sp. NBSH29, assembly GCF_015500055.1. Lineage (NCBI taxonomy): Bacteria > Pseudomonadati > Pseudomonadota > Alphaproteobacteria > Hyphomicrobiales > Phyllobacteriaceae > Mesorhizobium > Mesorhizobium sp. NBSH29. The sequence goes on along the minus strand of NZ_CP045495.1, from coordinate 95,712 downwards.
AGCAGCGCAAGAAGTTGTTCAACCAGGGTCGCTCGGGCATCGTTCGCAACGAGTTCGAGACCTACTTTCAGCCAATCGTGAGCCTGAAAGACAAGTCCTTGTTGGGGTTCGAAGCCCTGATCCGATGGCAGCACCCGGACCTCGGTCTGCTCACCCCGGCGCACTTCCTTCCGCTCCTGAAAGACTGGGGCATGGGGGAGGCGCTCTCACAGGTTGTGCTTCTTCAAGTCATCCAGCATCTTTCGGACTGGCCGGAAATCCGTATAAGCGTCAACCTGACCACAGGCCAACTTCGAAATCCCAATTTTGTGGATTTTCTGTGCCGTGAGACTTTGGCGAACTCGGTCAACGCTGAACAACTGAAACTCGAAATAACAGAAGACGTTGTTCTCGGGGACAGCAACAATGATTTTGAAACCATTCTAACTCGCTTGCGAGATGCCGGGTTCAAAATATCACTGGATGATTTTGGTACCGGTTATGCGTCATTGTCGCACCTTTCTCAATTTCCGCTGGACGAGATCAAGATTGACATGTCGTTTGTCAAACAACTGAATAGCAGCCGTCGTGCTCGCAGTGTAGTGCGCTCGATTACCCATCTTGCTCACGAACTTGGGCTGAGCGTGGTTGCCGAAGGCATCGAAGATGTGGAAATCGAGGGTATTGTCGCGGCCCTCGGATGCGACCACGGCCAGGGGTATCTGTTCGGCAGGCCTCAGCCCGCCTCCGCGATCCCAGACATCATAAAGAAGTGGACTTATCCCTCGCGAGCCCCAAGTGCATTGCCCGCGCCAAATTTAAGGAGCAGTTCGAGATAGCCGGCGGCTACGCGCAGGTCAGTAGGAGTCAAATTTTTCTGATCGGAACGGAGCCGTTCTGCCAAGGCCAGAAGTTCATCCGAGGAATCGGGTTCAAGCTTTTTCAATTCCGATCCAGCGGTTCGGCACGCTGCCAGCAGCACTGAAGTTAGCTGGCACGCTTGATCCACAGAAAGATGCATCTGCGCGGAAATAAGAGGCGGGGGACCTGTCTGGGTAATATTGACCACAACTCCGTCAAGCGTTGACCAACCGACGTCGGCGCTGCCGCTTTGTGTCTGGATAACAGCTGAACGCTCCGTCATGATTACTCCCCAGCGCAATTGGTCAACAGTTGGTTGACACCGCACCTAAAGTAACATACGCGCACTTTCTGTGGCGGTAAATCGGATCGATTGGTCGTCCGCTTTATCCGTCGCTCGCCTATGAGACTGTTTGGAAACTGGGTCGGAGGGGTTTCGTTTGAGGGTTGAATGTGATTCACACTTTGGATGTGGACAGATGAGACCCGAGGCCGGATGGCCAAGATCGCCCGGAAGACCAAGCGGTATCCGCCGGATTTGACGGACGAGGAATGGTCGCGGATCGCGCCGCTGATGCCGGAGCCAGGAACGCTTGGCCGGCCGCGCGAGGTCGATTTCCGCGAGGTCATCAACGCGGTGCGCTATATGGTGCGTTCGGGCTGCGGCTGGCGGATGCTGCCGATCCACTTTGGCCATTGGCGGACGGTTTATGGCTGGTTCCGCGAACTGACGCGCCGCTTCCTGTTCCAGACCATCCATGATGTCGAACTGATGCTCGACCGGGAGCAGCAGGGCCGCGAAGCCAGCCCGACGGCGGCGGTGATCGACAGCCAGACGGACAAGGCTCTGCAAGCCGAAACAAGGGGTTATGACGCCAACAAGAAGATCGTCGGCCGCAAGCCTAACGCGTCTCGATGCAGATAGCCGGCTAGCTTCGGCGCGCAACTCGTCGTGCAGCCAAGCCGTCAGCGAGCAGGCTTCCAGGCCGACTCGTCCCAGCGGCAGCCCGACTTTGCGCAATGCTTCGCTCAGCGTATCCGGCTCGCTCGCAGCGCGCGTTTCCTTGACGATCCGCCCGCTCTCGTCGACGATGCAGATCGCGGTCTCTTCCAAAAACACGTCCAGTCCGGCAAAGTACTTCATGGCTGCTCCTTCCCGATGCTTGTGGCGAATCGACATCGACCACGTTCTCACATCACGACAGTTGCAGCCGCCCTTATCCGGGCTCGGCAGAAACCCCAGTCACCCCATCTGTTTGGAAAGTCATGGATGAGCGTTTCGTCGAATGGGCACACCGCCCATTGCGATGTGGATCATTGCGGTCGAGACGTCGATGCGTTGCTCGTAGTCGCGCACCAGGCGGCGCCAGCGCATCATCCAGCCGAAGGTCCGCTCAACGACCCAGCGCCGCGGCAGGACATGGCAGCCCTTTTGCTCTTCGGACCGGCGGCGTCGGGCCGATCACGGCGCTTACGTTCCGCGCCGCGATCGACCGGCCGGAGCGGTTCGGCTCGTCGCGGGCGGTGGGCGCACATCTGGGGCTGACGCCGGCGCGCTACCAGTCCGGCGAGACCGACATCCAGGGCAAGGTCAGCCGCTGCGGCGACGAACTCGCCGGCACCGCTCCCTATGAGGCCGCGCATTCGCTGCTCGTGCGCTCGAAGAAATGGTCGAGCTTGCGCGCCTGGGGCATGAACATCGCCCGACGCCGCGGCATGGCGCGGGCGCGCGTGGCGGTGGCTCGCAAGCTGGCGGTCATCCTGCACCGCATGTGGGTCGACGCCACCGAATTCCGCTTTGGAAAGGAGCCTGCCGCTGCGGCGGCGTGAACCGGGCTAACGGGCAAAGGAGCAAGGAACAAGAACCGAGTTTTTGCCCGAAAGGGCGATGCCCGGATCGTTTCGTGGGGACGACGGGCGAGGCGATCTCGTTGAGAGTCCCGAGCCTGCCAACCAAAACCACGGCAAGGGTCGTGAAACAGATTGAGACGCCTCTCTCTCCTGACCCCATCATGCGGCGCCCAAGGCGCCGACCGCGAAGAGAAGCGAGTGACCTGCGGAACGGTCCAGGAAAAAGTGCAGGAGCACCTTGACCTCAACGACCCCAATCAGAGAGGACTCTAAAACCCCCGGGGTCAACCTTCTGTTCCAGTTTATGTCACTACTGTCGCCGTGCGCCATCTTCCTGTGATCCGCATGGGGAATGGGCTCGGGATCATCAGGCGCTCAGCTTGCCCCCCTCGCGTTCCAGCACCGCAAAACTCTTGACGCAGTTCCTTCCAGAGTGCTTCGCTGCATAGAGAGCAGTGTCAGCGCGGGCGAGCGCCGCCTCGATATTCTGGTCGGCCGGTCGGAGCTGAGTCACCCCGAAGCTGGCTGTCAATTTGATGTGGTTCTGCCCATCACTTATGGGCATATGGGCGATCGCGCTGCGCAGTTTTTCGGCAACGCTGCATGCTCCCGCATCTTCCGTTCCCGGCAGCAGGATGACGAATTCTTCCCCGCCGTGGCGTGCGAATACGTCCATCTGACGTAGTAACCCGTTGCATATTCGGGTCATACACCGAAGGGCTTCGTCGCCCAAGGCATGACCGTAAGTATCGTTTACTGACTTGAAGTGGTCCACATCCAGCATGATAACGGAAGTCGAACCGCTAAAGCGACGCACCCGCTCCAGTTCAAGGTTTGCTGTCTGCTGAAAGAACCGTCGATTTGGCAACCCTGTCAGCGGATCGGTCGCCGCCAGGCGGGCCAGTTCTAGCTCCACGAGCTTTCGGTCGGTGATATTCAGGTGGGAAATTACGGCGCCCCCTTGCTCTGCCTTGAGCGGCGTCACCCGGCCCAAAAACCATCGGTTCTGCGTCGGGGAATGACAGGGATATTCCATCTGAAAAAGCGCGGTCTTCCTAGTGAGGACAGCCCGGACCCCGATCGCAAAAGGTTCGCCCTCCTCGGAACCAGGACCAGTGGCGCTTCGGCAAATCCTCAGGTAGTGGGTGCCGATATCGGATTGCACAGGCGCGGTTGCATTTTCCCGTTTGAAATTCAGCCAGGCGTGGTTGACGGCGATAATGACACCTTCCCGATCTACGACGCAGAGATGCGATGCGAGCGCGTCTATGACGGCGGCCGCGAAGCCCTTCGATTCGAGTATCGGTGTCACAATCTTATCCTCGACGGCTCACTGTCCCTGTGTTTTCATATCGTGGAAAGGCGATGGCCCTGCCGACGATACACTCGACCATGTGGCCAACCTGTGAAGACCACATTAACGCGCTTGTTAGGCAGGCTGTTCGCATAGCCGGGGAACACTGGTAGCCGAGCAATACGGTGCCGCCCATCCAGATACGTTTGCGCTTCGATGCAGCAATCTTGTCGCGAATGCGCTCTGTCGTGACCTCGCGTTCGAACTGGGCAAACGACAGGAGGACATTGAGGGTCAGCCGTCCCATCGAGGTCGTGGTGGTGAACTGCTGGGTCGGCGCGCAAAATTAGCGGTTTGTCACCGTCAGCTTATCTGTGAGGAATAGAAGCTGCTCATTTGACGATAAAGCCGCGGCCAGCGTGCCAGCGGCCCCCAAATGGGGGTTGGGTGGGAGGTCATGAGATTGGCCTAATGGGCCAAAAGCTCGTGAAGCGAGCCATCACTCGGCATGAGCCGCAACCAAAATGCTTAGATTTGCCGACTGTTATCGTGCGCGTTGATAGGCGCGCAGGACCTTGCTCTTCCATTCCACCGTCTTGCCATCGCCAGCCTCAAGGCGCGCCCGCGGCACCGCAATCTCGGTCATGCCGAGTGACCCCGTCAGCCGGCGCGTCCGGCTGCCGTGGCGGTAACCTGCAATGCCGGCGCTGTCATCCCTGTTCGGCTTCGGTCGGCCGTCGGCCATAACGGGGACGGGCAAGCACCTCGTCCAACTCTGTCTCGAGCAACGTCTCGATGAAGCCGCGCACCCGCTCGCGCAGGCCTGCTTCGATCGGGTCGAACCAGTCGTCAAAAAGATAGGGGGGCGTTTTAGCTCCCGACTTTGCTGAACAGGACTTCCTGATATCGTTCTTCATGGCGTGGTCTCTTGTCCGGCGCTTCAACGCCGGATGATTCGAGGTCGAACACCCCGGAGACTACGCCAACTTCAATTCCAACCACTCCCGCGACGGCACCGTCACTACTGTCGCCGTGCGCCATCGGATGGAGCCGCGTTTGGCCCAAAGAAAGACGAAATCGAAGATGATCGTTGCCTGGGTAGCGGGGGTGGCAGCCTTGGGCTAATTCTCATAGCGCTCTTGCTCTATGCGGCCGTGCGCTGTCCTCTCGAACTTTTCCAGGTCGAATGCGTTGACCTTTGATTCCGATCCGGCCAGCCCCGAAGGCTCTCATGGCATCTTCCTCAATCATCGTCATCGGCGCATCCGCAGGCGGAGTAGGTGCGTTGCGCTTTCTCGCCGCGGCGCTGCCGGATACGTTTCCCGCCCCTGTTCTGGTGGTGCTGCATATCGGCGCCCATCGAAGCGAATTGCCGAAACTTTTGAACGCCGCCGGACCGCTTCTCGCAAATCATACCGAAGATGGCGAAACAATCCATCCTGGCCGCATCTATGTGGCTCCGCCGGATCGCCATATGATCGTCGCCGACGGGCGGCTGCGCCTGTTGCGTGGTCCCAAGGAAAACTGCGCGCGGCCGGCCATCGACCCGCTGTTCCGCAGCGTAGCCGAACACTATGGCGCCGACGCGGTGGGCGTGATCCTGACTGGCAATCTGAACGACGGCACGCTCGGCCTGCTTGAAATCAAGCGGCGCGGCGGCATCGCGATTGCCCAAGCTCCCGACGACGCCGCATATCCGGACATGCCGAAAAGCGCGGCCGCGCACGTCGCGCTCGATTACTGCCCGCCGCTCGCGGAAATGCCGAAATTGCTGATAGAACTGGTCAACGGAAAGGACGGAAAGGATCGAGCCATGCCAATATCCTCTTTTCAACCGGCTTCCGGGCAAAGTCCCGAATTGACCGAGGCCAGAACATTCGCACGGCCCTTGACGGTCACCTGCCCCGAATGTGGCGGCGCGCTGAAAAAATTCGAGGTCGGATCGATCATCAAATTCGGCTGTCACATCGGGCATAGCTATACCGCCGAGGTCATGGCCGGGGCGCAGTTTGAGGAAATGGAAAAAGTCATGCGCGCCGCGGTGCGGTTCCTCAACGAGCGAGCAGAATTTTGCCTTCAGATGGCCGATCACACCCAGTTGGCGGAACACGCCCCCTCCGCCGACTGGCTCGCGGCCAGCAGGCAGGCGCTGGATCGTGCCTATAAGCTCCGCGACCTCGTAGAGCAGGACTGGCTGACGCCGGAGAGCATAGGACGCGTCGCTTCGGCATCCAATGGTTCGGCCCCACTCGCGGAATAGGCCGGCGACCGCTTCCCCTTTCGAAATTCAGCCAGATACAGCGTTATACCGGCGGGCGATCCGCGAAAACCCGCGCGATGGTTCGTTGCAGATCTTCTTGTGCGTATGGTTTACGCAATGCCGGTTCGTCGCGATATCCGTCGGGAAAACCCTCGGCCCCGTATCCGCTTGCAAACGCAAACGGAATGCTGCGCTGCCGCAGTATGTCGGCTACTGGAAAGGACTTCGTGCCGGCGACATTGATATCCAGAATTGCAAAGTCGATGTCGCTTTCACGAGCAAGCTTAATGGCTGCGTCGATACGCGTGGCTTGACCGACCACTTCATGCCCGAGTCCGGTCAGCAAATCTTCCAGATACATCGCGAGCAGGACTTCATCCTCAACGATCAGCACCCGCTTCGGTGTCTGGTCGGTCAACCTGTTTCGTCCTTTCCTGCCCGTCGGGCATCGGCGCATCGATGGTGCAAACGACGCCCGAAGTCTCGTAGGCAACGCTCACCTTGCCGCCCAGTTCCGTAGCCAGCACCCGCTGGAGCAGGCGGGTGCCGAAACCCTTGCGCGTCGGCGCCGTGACAGTCGGGCCGCCGCGCTCAGTCCAGAGCAAGGATAGCCGCCGATCCTCGTCCTGACCGTCGAGGCGCCAGGCGATATCGACTTGGCCATTGCCGGTCGAGAGCGCGCCGTATTTCGCGGCGTTCGTGGCTAATTCATGGATGGCCATGGCAATGGAGAGCGCCGGGCCTGGCGCGAGCCGCAGGCTGGGACCGTCGATCCGGAAGCGGTTCGATCCCCCGGCAAGCGGCTCCAATGTGTCCGAGACGACATCGACCAGATCCGCGCCTGCCCAGTTTTCGCGGGTCAGCAAGTCGTGCGCCTTGCCCAGCGCGACAAGCCGGGACCCGAAAGCGGCGCGGGCTTCGTCTAGCGAAGCAGCGCTGCCCAGCGTCTGCGACGCGATCGCCTGCACCGTCGCCATGACATTCTTGATGCGATGATTGAGTTCGCCGACCAGGACATTCCGATGCTCCTCGAAACGCTTGCGCTCGGTGATGTCCTCGATGGCAAGCAGGATCAGGGCGTCACGGCCTCCTTCTTGTGGCAACTTGCTCGCAGTGAGCAGCATCGATCGTCGTCCGGTCAGATGGAAATCCTGCTCGATTCCGAAATTGTGTATTTCCGCGTTCTCCGAAATAACTCTATCCAGAAGGGGCCGCAGAGGCGGGTTATTCCACTCGCCAGTTCCAAGTTCAAAGATAATATGCCCTTTGGGTTCTTCGTCGAAAACAGCGAATAGTTCGCGGAAAGCCTTGTTGGCGGTTTGGACACGCAAATTCTTGTCCAGAACGATCAGGGGATGCTGAACCGTCCGCACTATGGTTTCGGAGTAGACACGAGCATCGTTGATCGCATCGGCGGCGCGCTTTCGGTCAGTGATGTCGCTAAACGTGACGACGACGCCTGCGATGCGGTTGTCCTGCGTGCGATAGGGAAGCACGCGGCGCACATACCAGCGGCCCGCATCGGTGGGCACTTCGGCCTCGATGGCGGTAAGCTTTTTCAGCACCGTCTCGGCGTCCCGCATCAGATTCTCGTCGGCGAATTTGCGCGCGAAATGGGCGATCGGCCGACCGATGTCGGACGGGACGAAATCGAACAAAGCCTTCATCGCCGGGGCGAACCATGTAATGCGGAAACCGGTATCCAGAAACAGGGTCGCCGTCTCCGATCCGGCCAGCAGATTGTCGAGGTGGTTGGTGGTGCTTTCAAGCTCTCCGATCTTGTGCTGAAGCTGACTGTTGACGGTGTTCAGTTCCTCGTTGAACGATTGCAGTTCCTCCTTCGAGGTCTCCAGTTCCTCATTGGTGGATTGAAGCTCCTCGTTCATGGAGGTGGCTTCCTCGTTCGAGGCCTTCAACTCCTCGTTGGTGGTTTCCTGATACTCAATGGTGTTCTGCAGTTCGGCGCGGGTCGCCTTCAATTCGTCGACAAGGGCGCGTTCGGAGGACGACCCCTCTCCAGCGTCGTCGCGAACAGCGGCCGGGGCGGGATCGGACTGCGCCAAGGCCGGCGCGAAGCTGACGAGAATAAAGCCGCCGCCTTGCGACGATGCGGGCAGCGGCGCAACCGTCATGTCGACGGATCGGCCCGTCTCCCTGATCCGGGCGTTGACGGTCACGCTTCGGTTTTCTTTCGACGCTTCGCGGATCGCGGCGCGCAGTCTGGCGGCCAGCCCGTCGCGCGCCATGGTCAGCAGATCCCTGGTAGGCTCGCCCGCCGGGTGTTCCAGATAGTCCCTGGTTGTGCCGTGGAAATAGAGAACGCGGCCCTTCTGGTCGATCAGCACGGAGGCCGGAGCGTAGCGGTCAAGGAGCGCGCGCCGCGCCAGTTCGGCGGCCGGTGCGATCGCCTCGGGAGACAGCGACGGTTTCTCTCTCGTTCGGGGTTCAGCGGGGCCGCGCGGCGGCGGATAGTCGACGAGGTCGTGCCGGGTCGGCCCGAGCCTTCGGTATATCCGCCATTTCTTCGACACCGTCTCGAACAGGTCTTCGTGCCGTCCGATCGTCTCGGCATTGCCGAGAAAGAGATGCCCGCCAGGGAGCAGCGCGAAATGACAGAGCGCGACGATCCGTTGCTGCGCGTCAGCTTCGAGATAGATGAGCACATTACGGCATGAAACCAGGTCGAGTCGTGAGAACGGTGGATCGCGCAGCAGGTTCTGCGGCGCGAACACAACCATTTCGCGAAGCTCCTTGCTGACTTGGAAGGACCCGTCGAGCTTTTCGAAAAAGCGCTTGAGACGGGTCGATGGAAAGCCCGCCACGGCGGCGGCTGGATAAATGCCATCGCGCGCCTTGCGCAGATTACCTTCCTGGGCGTCGGTCGCGAATACCTTTAATTCGAACCGCTTTTCGGCCGCCTCGGCGAGTTCGGTGACCAGCATGGCGACGGAATAGGCTTCCTCGCCCGTTGAGCAGGCCGGCGCCCACACGCGGATCGAGGCGCCTGTCTCGCGCTCGGCCACCATCGGCGCAATCACCAGTTCGGCAAGCGTCTTCCATGCGTCGGCGTCACGGAAAAATCCCGAGACGCTTATCATAAGGTCCCTGATCAGCGTGGCGGCTTCATCCGGACTGGCGCGCAATTCGTCGATATATTCGTCGAGCGTTTCGATGTTTCTCAGGCCAAGACGCCGGTGAACGCGCCGCCCGAGCGTCGCATGCTTGTAGCCACGAAAATCGTGTCCGCCGCGCGCGCGCAACAGATCCAGAACATGATCGAGCGTCGCCTGGCCACCCGACGAGGCGATCTCGGCATCGACGGGCGCCGAAATGTAATCGTGGCGGATGTAGGCCAGCAGGATCTCCGGCATCTTTTCCGGCGCGAGGATGTGATCTGCCATGCCCGCCGAAATCGCGCTCCTCGGCATGCCGTCGAATTTGGCGGTCTCGGGCGCCTGCACGAGGCTCATGCCACCCTCAGCCCGGATCTCCTTCAGCCCCTCGGTGCCATTGCTTCCCGTACCGGACAGCACGATGGCGATCGCCCGTTCACGCTGGTCCTTAGCGAGCGAGGAGAACAGAACATCGACGGGGTGACCGTGGCCGCGCGGCGCGACCGGCTTGGCCATGTGCAGCGCGCCTTCGCGAACCGTCAGGTCGGAATCGGGCGCGATCACGTAGACGTGGTCGGGCGCAAGCCGCATGCCGTCCTTGACCTGAACGACCGGCATGGCCGTGCGGGCGCCCAGGACGCGCGCCAACTCGCTTTCGCGTTTGGGATCGAGATGCAGCACGACCACGAAGGCGCAACCGCAGTCTGTCGGCATGGCGTCGAAGAAAAAGCCCAGCGCCTCGATGCCGCCGGCCGACGCGCCGATGCCGACAACCGGAATTGCCGCGGTTTCGGCCACGCGGCCCGCTGCCTCTCGCGCGTCATCCGTTTTCGCCTTGGGCTTGCGCCTCGGGCGATTGCCTTCGCGGAGAGATTCTCCAGTCATGGACGCCGCACCCCTACAATCTGCTGGCCCTCATCGAGAGTTCCCCAAAGCAACGCAGCCACGAGACAATGCCCAGCGGCCTGCTGAGTGACTGTTACACACGTGAGCGTGTACCGCAACGGACAAGCCGGCGTTCAGCCTTCGGTCGTTCCGTTGCGTCGCGGGCGACTTTGGCGGCTGGTTCGGCGCGATGGAAAGTCACAAATCATTCGAGCCGGCGCCCAGAGCGCTTCTTGGGTAAGGCCGGAGGCAATGCTCAACGGGTTCTTGACGCGATGGCTCATCTCGCACGGCCCTCCGCCTGCTTGCGACCGGTTACATCGATGAAGATACCGACCATAATCCACCGGACCATGCGGCGTCATCACCCAGTGCAGTCTGAGAATCCATTTCAGTTCGTCCCCGATCATTATGCGGAAGTCGATTTCGTAAGGTCGGACAATGGCACGCGTAGCGTTGCTCGCGCGGCGCGGTCCGCCGCTCAGCCCTGTCCAAGGTTCTGCGGGGTCATTCGACGACAAAATGTGCGGGGGACGAACAAAAACTGATGTCGCCTTGAGAGTTCTCTGCGGTGCCGGTGCAACGGATTCGTTGTGGGATGCGTTGCGCCACAAGTCCAGGTGTTGCGAGTGCCGCCTTTGCTATGGCGGGTCAAATCTATCTTCATTATCTCACGATGCGGAGTTTCCCGATGTCGCTGACTGCATTCGCGCTCAATTGTTCGCTCAAGCCGTCTCATGCCAATGAGAAATCATCGACTGACAAAATCCTGAGCGATCTGATTGCGGCGCTGAAGCCGTATGACGTTATTTCCGGGGGTCCGGTTCGCGTTGCCGACCATAACGTAAAACCGGGCGTATTGTCAGATGAAGGCAACGGCGACGATTGGCCAAAGTTGCGCGCGCAAATCCTGGCAGCAGATATCCTGCTTCTGGGCCTGCCGATCTGGATGGGACAGCCATCGAGCGTCGCCAAGCGTGTGCTCGAGCGAATGGATGCGTTTCTGTCCGAAACAGATGACCTCGGTCGCATGCCTGCTGCTGGGAAGGTGGCAATTGTCGCCATCGTGGGCAACGAAGATGGCGCGCACGCCTGCCACGCTGCGTGCTTCCAATCGCTGAACGATGTTGGCTTTACGATCCCCGCCAACTGTGGCGTCTACTGGGTTGGCGAGGCGATGGGAAATATCGATTACGTCGACTTGCCGTCCGCGCCGAAGAAGGTGGCTGGCATGATAGAAATGGCCGTCTCGAATGCCGTTCATCTGGCCAAACTCTTGAAGGGCGAGAATTATGTCGGCGTTCCTCAATAGGATGACGGTCCTATCGCCATCCTTGACTGGGAAACAAGCGGAAACGCATGGAACGTCGAAGGAAGCCCGCCTTCGCTCGACCGGCACGGTCTTCGATCAGTCGGGCGCAACAGCCGTTGCATGGCGTCGAGGAAATGGCCGATCTCGGCTTCGAATTGTAGCAGATCGAATACTACCAATCAGGCCCGAGAACCGCTGCGGCGGGCCGGTTTTTTGACCAGGTAAGCGGCCTGGTCTGATGGGGCTTGCTGATTTATGCGAAATTCGGGCAAGCTTCGCGCAAGGTCGGGCGTCCAACTTGCGCAATCTGGCACTCCCGCAGGCTCTCACACAAAGGAGCGAAGGTGAACCGACAGGCAAGGATTGTTCTCGCGGCAAGCGTTCTGATTATTTCAGCTCTCCCTGCCCGTGCAGAATGCAACATCTCAGACGCGAAACTGGAGGAGGCGATTCTACAGAAGCCTGAGCTTCGGGATGGCGCCAACCGCCAGATGGTTCGCGACCTCCGAGCCCTCCGCGACTCCGCTTTCATCCTTTGGTCCTACGCCCGCCATGATGATTGCGAGCGAGTTCTGGCCAGTATTCGCGACCTCATTGCGTCGCCGTCAATGGGAAACTTGGGAGACAACGACGAAGACGAAGCAGATCAGCAGCTTGCAGCGCGAGAGCCGATGCTTGAGCGAGGCGGAGCAGTGATCGGCCGGCGCGAGGATGCAGACGCAAAACCTCTCATCGACATTGACGAGCTCGGCCCAGGATTACGGGCCGACGAGATACTGGGGGCCGAGGTCCGAAGTTCCGATGACAAGATCATTGGGGAGGTCCGCAATGTCGTTATAGGCACCAAGGATCGCGAGGATTATGTCGTTGTCGCTTCGGGTGGGTTTTTCACAGTGGGTAAGGACAGCATTGTCGTCCCACTGCGATCGCTGCAGATCTCACAAGGGCGCGAGAGCTTTTATCTTCGTATCCCGGAGAGAGAGATGAGGGATGTGCCTCTCATGCCCGACCAGGACTATTCCTGGCTCTCGGACGCCAAGCCGCCATTCGGCGGACCAAAGCAGGTGCTGGCCTATCCCGGTCGCTACGCCCACCGCGTCGCCATCGCCAATTCTCGCCTGATCATTATGGCCGACCGCAAGGTCGAGTTACGCTGCGGGGATTATCGCCAACGCTGCAAGTCGAGGGTTGTATGTTTGACGCCCACGAGTTCATCCGGCGTTTTGTGCTGCACACCCTGCCGAATGGCTTCCATCGTATGCGCCATTAATTCCTCGTCAACGGCTATCGTGGATCACCGGCTGCCGCGCGATCAGTCGTCCTGGTCGTCAATTGCCGCCTGTCACTGCGGGCGCAACTCGGCAAAGAGTCGCTCAAGATACCCAGTCTTCAACGATTTCGTGCTCTGCTTATTCTTCGCCGTCGCTCTCTCCGCCGCTCAGCCCGGTCGAAATATCTCCTGCCAACAGCTTCTCCTTCGACAGTAGTCCAGCATCCTCGAGTGCCTCAAAATCCGGCAGGTCGCGCAGCGTGTCGAGCCCGAACGCCAGCAGGAATTCTTTTGTCGTGACGTAGGTATACGGCGCGCCCGGCGTCGGGCTGCGCGGACCGGAGGCGATCAGCTTCGCACCGCGCAGCTGGCCGATCAGGTCGCGGGAAATCTCCTTGCCGAAGAACGACGACAGTTCTCCACGGGTGATGGGCTGGAAATACGCCACGCACATCAACACCAAAACCTCCGATTGTGTCAGGTCGGCGGCGTTCTCACTGCCTCCAACCGCGGCACGGATGGCGTCGGCATAGGCCGGCCGGGTCAGGTGTTTCCAGCCGCCGGCGACGGCAACCAGGTCATAGGGCCGCCCGCGCAGTTCCTCGCGAATGTCGTCGATCAACAGGTCGATGCTGCAGCTCGTGCCGACGACGCGCGCCAACGTCTCACGACCCACGGGCTCGCTGGCAGCAAAAATGGTCGCCTCGACGCGATGCATCCATTCGCGCCAGCGGGCTTCCGTCGGCAGATGATCCAATTCCCGATCAAACAAATGGTCATTTGACCGGCCCTCGCCTGATCGATGGCCATCTGACCGGCCTCGCCTCTTGCGCGCTGCTTCAGCCATTTCTTAAAGCCCGTAAATGCGGAAAGTGGTGCGGCCCGACAGTTCGCGCACGGCGCCGAGTTCGACCAACCGGTCGAACAGGCGGCGCAGCCCACGGTCGCTCATGCCGGCGATCTTTTCCGAAGCAACGATCGCATCGTCGGAGAGGAGTCTTTCGACGACAGCATCCGCTCCCTTGGCCCTAAGTTTCGGCGCGACGGCGAGCAGTTTTGCCGCGCGACGTCCGAGCTCGGCCGACAGGTCGATGGCGCGGAGCGCGGCCCGGGCTTGCGCGGCGAGCAGACCTTTCGCTCGGTCAGGTCCGGCCTCGATCCCGACTGCCGCAACAATGGTACTCGCACCTCGCGATCGGGCAGCCCCCAGGCCCACAGCCGCGTCTGTGCCCAGTAACGGCACCGCATGCGGCCAGGACAGACGCTGTGCCAACAGAGCGTCCGCGAGCCAGACCCCGACGCCACGGCCGAAGCCGTGTCGTTCCGCGGCCATGAACGCGCCGGTCAGCACGCCCACCGTACCAGCGCTGGCGGAGAGTTGCCGAAGCTCGTCCGCCAAATCGCTGACCCTTTCGTTGTTGCCGGCGTAACCGAACTCTTCCAACACTGCGGCGAGGGTTTTCTTCGTCAGCAGCTCCTCAGCGGGCCGGGCCGCCAGCCGACGCCAGGCCAGCAGCATCGAACCAGCGGGACCGACGGACGAAAAATCGCCCGGACGGGTGAGCAGCACGGCGTCGCGTAGCGCGCTTTCATCCTCGACGCGCCCGGCCTGCCGCGTGGTCACCGCAGCTGCGCTGAGCGCCAGCCGTTGCCGCCACGCACCCGCCCACCGCTCCTGCCGGCGGACCACTGCATCGAGGGCGCCGATGGCGGCGCCTGCGGTGAGCGCGACTTCCTCAACTTCTTGTCGCGCAAGCTTTTGCGCATCCGGGACGGCGCGGCGCAGCCAAGCCGGGACAGTTGCCTTTGGTGCGCTCGAAAGGGCCTCGGCAAGCGGGGTGTGGTGGCGCGGTGAGGATTTGGGAAGCGGAATCATGAAAGACATCATGAATCATCGCGGCGCTTTTCGCAATCACAATGCGCAGAAACCGCCGCGCCTGTCGCGCATCAATAATGAACGATAATGTTGCATTATCGTTTGTTTTGTTCTCTATAGTATGAATGGCGCAAAACATCGATCAGAACCCCGAAAGTGACGCTCTGAAGGGCGATGGATCGTCCCACAGCGCGAGTGTCGGATGAGCGAAATTCGTGAGATTCGGCATGCAGACGGAAATCTGGAGCACAATTATGAGATTCCTCGCGCATAATTGTGAGACTGGCTGAATCGGAATTTTTGAGACTGCCCGTGCTTCTGGCCGGATTTGACGCCTTCTGCACCTGATGAAGCGCCGCTGCGGGCGACGCGAAGGCGCTGAAGACGTGCATAGATGCGTCTGCGCAACGTGAGCGGCCACGCGCGCAATGTTTCCCTGAGCCTCTCCTCGCCTTCCTCGTCGCTGGCCAGCAGCACAGAGGCGACGTGGCCGACCGGATCCGCGGACAGCCGCCCTACACCGACGGCGAGGGCGTAGTTCTGCAATAGGGAGCCCTGCGCCAGCGCGAGCAGGCCGGAGCGGACCGGCTTGGCGAGAACGGGCGCGACGCGATCGTATTCCGGCACGACAACCAGCAGCGCCTGCCTGGCGATCGGATGCGTGAGGAAATCATGGTTCTCCCTGCGCGCCAGCAGCGACATGCGGGGCTGCTCGGTGAGCGATGGCGGCGAGGATCTGCGATGCCGTGTCGTCAGGAAATCCAGCAATTGAGGAACGGAAGGAAGTCCCTCATCTTTTCCCCGCGCCCAGTTCGCCAAGCGCATGGCGCCGGCGCGCGCATTGAGATCGAGCACGGTCAACTGCGTCTGCGACAACCCTTCCAGATTTCTCCCGCCCCTTGCGGCCAAGCGGACTCCATGTTCCGGGCACCAAAAGTTCCATGGAAGAGCCGTGCTCTTGCGTTGAATTCCGCCCGGACAAAGCGGGCACACATAACGGCTGCCGCGGGTCACCGTCAGGCGTGCATGCGGCGCTATCTCCTCGAAGGTCATCGCCCGTGTCGCTTCGACAGTCATGCCAGTACGGGCGGCAAGCAAAGCCCCCTCCCCTGCCCCGAGCCGCCATTCGAGGTCGGCGACGTCACAACAACTCAGGCCGGAGCATTCCAGAAAGGCCTTGATCGGCATCCCGTAGAATTGCGCCAGACGGCCCAGCCAGCAGGACAGTCGCTCATCGGGCTCAGCCCTCGGCACGACCGGCAACAGCGTCGACCTCGCCACGATATTCATACCGGCTCGCCCAGGAGAGCCAGCACGTTGCGTGTGTCGGCAACGTCGGTAGCCAGAATCCTCTCCTCACCGCTCTCGATCGCCGCGATGGCGAGCATGCCCATCAGCGAAAACACATGCGCGGAGATGCCGCCCGTGACTTCGACAAGGCGCTTCAGCATGCGATCGCCGATCTCGCTCGGCCGACGCAGCGGCAAGGTCCGCTGCAGACTGCCGATAAGACCGCCGAAATCCTCGTCGTTCTGCCAGGGTGGCAAGGCAACAGCCTCGAAGCGGCGCACCAGCTGATCGTCGGTGCGCAGTGCGTTGCGCGCCTGCTGCGTGCCGACGCAGACGAGCGGGATCCTGAGTTCGTTGCCGAGAAATCGCAGCAGGTTGAGGAAGCGGGTCTGCTCTCGCACCGTGCCGGCCTGAAGGCTATGTACCTCGTCGATCACCAGAAGGCCCGGGCGGATTTCCGAGAGCAGGCGCAAAGTCAGGCTTTCCAGCACCGACAGCGTTGCCCGCGGTGGCTCAGGGGCGCCGATTGCCGCCAGCAATCGCTTGTAAAAGCGCGCTTCGTCCGGACCTGCAACCATCTGCACGACAATCACCGGCATGTGCATGCGTCCCGTCGCTTTGTCGAAATGCGAGGGGTGATCACGAGCGAACTTCTCGACGATCATGGTCTTGCCCATGCCACTGGCACCGACGATGAGCAAGTTGGGCATGCGTGCGCGTTGCGGAAAGGCTAACAGAGCCTCCAGCTTTGCCAAGGCCTGCTCGGCGCGGGGATAGTTGATCCATCGATCGGCGCGGATCCTGCGGATGCGTTCTTCGGCACTCAGCGCCGCGATCGTCCGGCTGGCGGGAAAGAGGTGCTCGAACTCGTCAGTCATCCCATTCCTCCACCGCGAAATAGGGTAGCTGCAAGGGCTTGTCGTCTTCGGCAGATGCCGTTTCCGGCGTCAGATCGATCATTTTGCCGCCGCCAAGGTGCTCGCGCCGCGCACTCTCCCGCCGCATGGCTCTCGTCGCGCGCGTTGCCTCGTCGACCAAGGCGCGCTGGGCGAGAATCGTCGAAAAGATGAGTTCCTCATCAAGCGCCTTGCGCCCCTCCGCCCGCAGCGCACGTCGCGCCGCGCGTTGCTCCCACATGGCAATCGACGGTCGGGTGCGGTCGGCGGGGCGCACCTCCAGATACCCCTCCCCTGTCGCGACAAACACGCAAGACAGGTCACGCGGGTCGTATTTGATGGTCAGCCTTTGCCGGTCCCGCCCCATCAGCCAGCGCAGTTCGTCCGACCAATAGCGGATATGGAACAGATGCAGCCCGTCGCGCTGAAGGGTCCGCTCTTCGTAGGGTAGGAAATCGATCAGGAACCGTTGCGGATCTGATGGTTTGCGCACCGAGACATCGGCAATGCGCGCATTCCAGGCGGCCACAGGCGGTAGATCCAGCGCCTTGTGGATGCGAGCGTGATAGGCGCCAACGATCTCGAGCGCGAGATAGGTCTCCAACTCCCTGAGCGTCATCACGGCTTCTGCTTCCGGATCGAGGTCGCCGCGGTCGCGGATGTTCGAGAAGTGCGAGCCGGGGATGAGATGCACCGCCCCCATCATCGTTCCGATCAGCCTTTCGATGTGCCCGCCGAAGCGAGGCGTGCCGGGAGGACGGTAGACGAGATCGATACGGTGTTCGGCGCAGGCGCGCTCGAAGGCCCGCGCGTGGAACTCCGCGCCGTTATCGACATGAATAATCCTGGGAATTCCATGCGACGGCCAATCCACAGCAATACCCCGCGCCGCCAGCCATGCCGTCTTGTCGATCACGCAATGGGTCAAGCACAATGCCACGGCCGTCAGCGACGGCCCTTCCAGCGACAGATAAAAACCCATAGCCATCCGGGTGTTGACATCAATCGCCAAGGTCAGCGTCGGTCGACCGATCGGCAACCGCGTCACCGGATCGACCACCGTGACGTCGACCTTGGTATGGTCGACCTGCACGATGTCCAGAGGAGCAGGTGCTTCCAGTCCCCCCGGCGTCGCCAGAAACACCGGCTCGGATTTGCCAGCGCCTTCGCGCCGCCGCATCAGATCGGCTTGATCCTTTGCCTCGAGCCACCGTCCAAGACGACGGATCGAGGGTGGTTGCAGCCCCGCAGCACGACAATCCGCCGCCACCTCCCGCTGAAAACGGCTCAGTGTCGGCTTGCGACGCGTTGCGTAGAGCTTCTCGAAATGTCCCTCGACGATTACAAGCACCGCCGAACCCAGAGGCTGCATGCCCGCATTCGGGCCGCGCCGACGCGGCAGCAAAGTGCTGGTGCGGTCGTCCTGCCGGAATCGCTTCAGCCAGCGAAACAAGGTTGCACGACTGATCTCAAGCTCGCCGATCACGCTCTGAACCTGCGCCTCGCCCGGCCGATCAGGAAGCTTGGCGAGAATCTCGGCGCGCTGGCGCGCCTCCCACCAACGCTGTTCGTTCTCGATCTGATCTGCCATGGACAGCCTCGTCGTTTGGCTGCAAGTTGGTCTCAGGAATTCCGACTCAGTGCCGCGTCCAGTCTCATTTACCCTGACTCGGTCTCATATTTACGACATGGCTAACCCATTGAAATTAAATGAATGGCGATCTCAAAAACCCCAGCTTTCCGACACTGTGGCTCCGCAAGATCGAGGCCGACATCATCCCCATTGACTCCGAAGTGGTCGATCTGGCGACCCAGGCCTGGTTAACTTACGGCAAGGGCCGGCATCCGGCTGCACTGAACTTTGCCGATTGCTTTTCCTATGCGCTGGCAAAGCGTGCCGACGAACCGCTCCTTTTTATCGGAAAGGACTTCTCCCAAACCGATATCGAGGCGGCATGAGCAAGGCTGGCTACGCTCAAGAATCATCGACAACTTCAGGCAACGACGACCTTCCCGATATCATCGATGTCGTCATGGAAATGGGCCGCGCGCCGGAGGAACGCCCGGCCGATGCCTCCTCCCCTCCCCCGCCTGCGAAGCAGTCTGATTACAAAAGTCGATTGCCGACGCATCTTGAAACACTCGCTGATCGCGCTCGAGATTACGCTGAGGCGGCGAGTTCTGCCAACACGCGGCGCGCCTATGCCGCCGACTGGAAGCATTTTTGCGCCTGGGCGCGGCGCCAGACCCTGGAGGTGCTGCCCCCCGACCCGCAGACTGTCGGCCTCTACATCACCGCCTGCGCGTCCGGAAGTGCCGCGGGCAGCACCGTAGGTGCGGGCACAAGGGACAAAAAACCGAACTCGGTGGCAACGATCGAGCGCCGCCTTTCGTCACTCTCATGGAATTATACCCAGCGTGGCCAGCCGCTCGATCGCAAGGATCGCCATATCGCCACCGTCATGGCCGGCATCCGCAACCGCCACGCCTCCCCTCCCCGGCAGAAGGAAGCGATCCTGCCGGAAGATCTGATCGCCATGCTGGAGACGCTGGATCGTGGGACGCTGCGTGGCCTGCGCGACCGCGCCATGTTGCTTCTCGGTTTCGCCGGGGGGCTACGCCGCTCCGAAATCGTCGGTCTCGACGTTGGTAGAGATCATACCGAAGACGGTCTCGGCTGGATCGAGGTTCTCGAAAAAGGTATTCTTGTAACTCTGCGCGGCAAGACCGGCTGGCGGGAGGTCGAGATCGGGCGTGGCTCGTCCGATGCCACTTGCCCAGTTGTTGCGCTGCAGACCTGGCTAAAGCTCGGACGGATCGCCCATGGCCCCCTGTTTCGACGCGTCTCAGGTCAAGGCAAATCGGTCGGCGGCGACCGGCTCAACGACCAAGAGGTCGCGCGACTGGTCAAGCGAGCCGCACTCGCCGCCGGCGTGCGTGGTGATCTGAGCGAAGGCGAACGCGCAAAACTGTTTGCCGGGCATTCGCTGCGTGCCGGTCTTGCGTCCTCAGCCGAGGTCGATGAACGCTATGTGCAAAAGCAGCTAGGCCATGCCTCCGCCGAGATGACCCGCAAATACCAGCGCCGCCGCGACCGGTTCCGCGTCAACCTCACTAAAGCATCCGGGCTTTAGCTGGCCTGGCAGAACCACTGAAGTCCCATTTCCAGTCGGATAATGCATTATGATCCCAATACAACAGCGCAAGTAACACTGGACGATATGGAAACAAGGGCGGAATATTCCGAGACTGACATTGCACGCGAAGTTGGTGCCAACGCATTTGCCGCCGGTAGAACATATCAGCGGCACGGCCGCGTTGTAGCCTTTGAATGGGCCAGCGACGGACGCATTGCCGCGCAAGTGCAGGGCTCCAACCGCAAGCCTTACCGCCAGAGCATTTCCATATACACAAGCCGCAAGGGACAGGTGGCGATAGAGGGGGATTGTTCCTGCCCGGTCGGCTACAATTGCAAGCATGTCGCCGCCGGCGCGCTGCATGGACTGGCGGTGGTGAACAAACTCGCGCCACGCGCCGGGCCAACACCGCAGCCAATACGCGGCATAGCGGCATACACGCAACCGGCGCTGTCGGCTGCCGTCGTCGATTGGCTCCGCCGCCTGCGCCAGGCGGAAGAAAAGAGCCAACCCAACACTGACGACCTTCCCCAACGGCTGATCTACATTCTGTCTCCGGAACAGAGTCGAACGACCATGCCACGCCTGCGGCTGTCGATCCGATCTGGAAGGGTGCTCAAGGATGGCACGATGTCCACAACATCCAGCGCCTATAGCCTGGACAACTGGATCAGCCGATCCGGGGCGAAATTCCTGCGTGTGGCCGACGGGAAAATCCTGCAAACGATCACCAGCATCCCCCGCTCCGCAATGCAGGATCGCGACTATGCGCTGGCGACCGAACGCGGCGCGGAGATACTCGACGAGATCCTGGCCACCGGCCGCGCCCGCTGGATGACGATCGACGGCATTGCGCTATCGCCGGGAGCGGCGATCTCCGGCCATGTAGCGTGGGCGCCGGGAACTGGCGGAACGCTGCGGACGATCCTGCAGCTTGACGACATGTCACACGCCGCGAGCCTTGTGTGCCTCAACGCCATGCCGCCGGTCTATGTCGATGCTGCGGCCGGCATCGTCGGTCGCATCGTGACGGTGCTCGCACCCACGGTGGTTTACGAAATGCTGGATGGGCCTGACATTCCGGCGGCGCAGGTGGCGCTGGTCGGCGCGCAACTTCGTGCATCCGGGGCGACATTGGCGACCACTGCGCCGCCGCAACTCACGGAAGCCCGCATCGTCAGGGGTCCGTTCCAGCCCGTCCTGAAACTGGCGGCGGTTCGCATGCCTGTTCCCTATCGCCCAGGCGTGTACAGCTACGGGCAGACAGAAGTTGCCGGCATAGCAACCGTCGCGTTCAGCTACGGCCCTTGGGAGGTGGATGCCGGCGAGGAGCCCGCTGTCGCCTTGCGCATGGACAACATGACGCCCGTCGAGGTCCATCGTAACGCAAACCTTGAAAAGGCATCGCTAAAGCAATTGCGGGCCGCCGGTTTCATGCCCGCGCCAAAAGTGCGGGACAGCGTTCCGGCCGCCAACCAGAGAAATTTCCTGCCCGACGAGGGAGAAAGCGGCTGGTACGAGGCGCTCTATCATGACATTCCCGACCTTGAGCGGCAGGGCTGGCGGATCGAGATCGCTGCGGATTTTCCCTATCGATTACGGCGCGGCGACGGTGCGTTCGAGGCACGCCTGAGCGAAAGTTCGGGGCTTGACTGGTTCGAATTTGACCTTGGCGTGATGGTGGGTGGTGAGCGGCTGGATCTGATAGGTCCGCTGGTTCACCTCATGTTGATGGTAGAGCCGGCGACGCTGGAACTGCTGGACGAGGATGAGCCGCTGTTCCTGCCACTCGTGAGTGGCGAGGTGCTGGCGGTTCCCGTCGGGCGCATCCTGCCCATGGTCCGCACGCTGTTCGATCTCTTTAATCTGACCGGCGGTCCCGCGCCAGACGGGCGTGTGCGCCTCTCATCGCTGGATGCCGCAAGCCTTGCCGATCTGGAGACGGCGGCTGGAGCCGGGGTCCTCTGGCAGGGTGGCGAGGGCGTGCGCGCCTTGGGGCGGACCTTGCGCAATCACGGCGGCATTCCCAACGTCGATCTGCCGCCCTGGTTCGGCGCGACTTTGCGTCCCTATCAGGCGCGCGGGCTGGCATGGTTGGCTTTTTTGAAGGACGCAGGGCTTGGCGGCATTCTCGCCGACGACATGGGTCTTGGCAAAACGGTGCAGGCGCTGGGATTGATAGCCATCGAGAAAGCGGCCGGGCGCTTGTCCGGTCCGGTTTTGGTCGTCGCCCCGACGAGCCTGATGCACAACTGGGCGACGGAGACCCAAAGGTTCGCGTCCGAACTCTCCATCCTCGTGCTGCAGGGGGCGGATCGCAAGCAACATTTCGACAGCCTCGACAGCGTCGATCTTGTGCTGACCACCTATCCGCTGCTGGCGCGCGACCATGCGGTTCTTTCAGGCCGCATCTGGGGCATGATCTTCCTCGACGAGGCGCAGGTGATCAAGAACGCAAACGCGGCGACGACGAAACTGGTTCACGGCCTCAAATCGCCGTATCGTTTCTGCCTGACGGGCACCCCGCTGGAAAACCATCTGGGCGAAGTGTGGTCGCTCTTCCACTTCATCGCGCCGGGCTTTCTCGGCGATTTGAAGAGCTTCACCCGGCAATGGCGCACGCCGATCGAGAAAAAGGGCGATACGTCGCGCTCGCGGCTGCTGGCGGGGCGCATCAAGCCATTCCTGCTGCGTCGCACCAAGGAAGAGGTGGCCAGCGATCTGCCACCCAAAACCGTAATCACCGAGAAGGTGGAATTTTCTGCGGGCCAGCGTACGATCTATGAATCTATCCGGCTGGCGATGCATGAAAAAGTTCAGTCCGCTATTGCCGAAAAAGGACTTGCCCGCAGCCATATCGTCATTCTGGATGCTCTGCTGAAGTTGCGCCAGACCTGCTGCGACCCACGCCTGCTGAAACTTGCCTCAACGAAAACCGGCGCCGCGGCTAAGACCGGATCTGCAAAGCTAGACCGGCTGATGGAACTGGTCGGCGAGCTCGTCGATGAGGGTCGCAAAGTAATCGTGTTTTCGCAGTTCACGTCCATGTTGGACCTGATCCGGCCGCTGCTCGACGAGGCAGGCATCGCCTATGCGTTGCTGACAGGCGACACGGTCGATCGCGGAGCCCAGGTAAGGTCGTTCCAGGAGGGAGCGCTGCCGGTGTTCCTCATCAGCCTCAAGGCCGGCGGCGTCGGGCTGAATCTGACGGCGGCCGACACGGTGATCCTCTACGATCCGTGGTGGAATCCGGCGGTTGAAGAGCAAGCCATCGACCGCGCCCACCGCATCGGCCAGGACAAGCCAGTCTTCGTCTACCGACTGGTAGCCGCCGACACGATCGAGGAGAAGATGGACGTGCTGAAAGACAAAAAACGCGCACTTGCCGCCAGCCTGTTCGACCACGACGGTCAGCCAACCCTCGCCATCTCCGAGGCTGATCTCGACCTGTTGCTGGGGTAGCGTGGAGCTGTCGGTTCGCTAAACTTTCGCTTTCGCAATCATGATCGCTTGCTCGTTTTTCGATACCTGTTTGTCGGCCATTCGCTGCGTGCCGGTCTTGCGTCCTCAGTCGAGGTCGACGAGCGCTATGTGCAAAAGCAGCTTGGCCATGCCTCGGCCGAGATGACACACAAATACCAGCGCCGCCGCGACCGCTTCCGGGTCAATCTCACCAAGGCCTCGGGTGTTTAGCGCGCCGGAATAGCCCCCTCCCCTGCCCTGTTGCGGCCCTTTGGCCAATCCCATATAGTCACGATAGTCAAGATGGTCACGGAGGCCAGCAATGCTATCTTCGCCTAACCAGGATGCCAAATGGACCGTCGCTGGGGCAAAGGCCCGTCTCTCGGAAGTGATCGAGCGCGCACAAACTTCGCCACAGACGATCACCCGCAACGGCAAACCGAGCGTCGTTGTCGTCTCGGCCGAGGAATGGCAGCGCAAGATCGCCCGCAAGGGCACGCTTGCGGAATTCCTGCTGGAATCGCCGTTGCGCGGCACCGATTTGGTCATCGAGCGGCTCCGCGACGATCCGCGTGATCTGCCACTGTGAGGCTTCTGCTCGACACCAATGTCCTGTCAGAAGTGACGAAGCCGGCTCCTGAAGTGCGAGTGCTGGAATGGCTGGATAGTCTCGATGAAGATCGCTCCTTCATCAGCGTCGTTTCGATCGCTGAAATCCGGCGCGGCGTGGCCCTTATGGAGGAGGGACGGAAACGAGAAGCCCTCGCCGACTGGCTGGCTCGGGACTTGCCGATGCGCTTCGAGCACAGGGTTTTGCCGGTGGACGAACCGGTTGCCATGGCCTGGGGCGACCTGATGGGGCTGGCGAAGCGCCGCGGACGTGGGATGTCGTCAATGGACGGCCTGATCGCGGCAACAGCGATCTCGCAAGACCTCACCTTGGCGACGCGCAACACCAAGGATTTCGAGGATTTTGGCATCGAGCTTTTCGATCCATGGATGATTTGAACCGACCGAAGCGCGCCCGGAGTGCCTAAGAGGCGTTGGGTTTAAACGGAAACTAAGTGCGAAACGTTATCCTTGTAATCGCGGACAATGGCTCCATAATTGCAAGGATGATTTCCCGCCGTGAAGCGCCCAAGCTCATCGACCTCCTGGATAGCAATCCCGCCGTTGCCCTGTTGGGGCCGCGTCAGGTAGGAAAGACGACGCTTGCCCTAGAAATCGGAGAGCAACGACCCTCCCTCTATCTAGATCTCGAATCCGACGCGGATCGGGCCAAGCTCGCAGAGCCAGAGCTTTACCTTGCCGGGCATGAGGACAAACTCATTATCCTGGATGAGGTCCATCGTGTCCCCGACCTGTTCCAGAACCTTCGCGGCTTGATCGACCGCGGGCGCCGCAAAGGACTGCGCAACGGTCGCTTTTTGCTGCTCGAATCAGCTTCCATGGACTTGTTGAAACAGTCGGGCGAGAGCCTCGCCGGCCGGATCGCCTATCTGGAGCTCGCGCCGATCGACGGTCTTGAGGTAGAAGCCGGAGAACTCGACAAGCTATGGGTTCGAGGAGGGTTTCCGGAAAGCCTCTTGGCGGCAAACGACGCCGTGAGCCAACGTTGGCGCCTCGACTTCATCCGAACCTACCTCGAGCGTGACATCCCGCTACTGGGTCCCAGGATCCCGGCCGAGACGTTGCGTCGCTTCTGGACGATGCTCGCTCATCATCAATCTGGCCTGCTCAATGCCGCCGACTTTGCTCGCGCGCTCGGTGTGGATGGCAAGACGGTCGCATCCTATCTCGATCTCATGGTTGATCTTCTGCTGGTGCGCCGGCTGGAACCCTGGCACAGCAACGCCGGCAAGCGCCTGGTGAAATCGCCGCGCGTTTATGTCCGTGACACCGGCCTGCTTCACGCTTTGCTGGGTCTCACGACGCTTGATGATGTCTTGGGGCATCCGGTCGCGGGAGCGAGTTGGGAAGGTTTCGTCGTCGAAACGGTTCATGCAGTCATACCCCAAGGGGCGCGGACGAATTTCTATCGCACGGCGGCGGGCGCCGAAATAGACCTCGTCGTTACCCTGCCCGGTGGTCGCCGATGGGCGATTGAGATCAAGAGGAGCCTTTCGCCCAAGCTAGAGCGGGGCTTCCACCATGCATGCCTGGATATTGCGCCGGATCGACGCATCGTTGTCTATCCGGGAAACGAAGCATTTCCGCTCGGCAACGATATTCAGGCGCTCCCTCTGCACAAACTCGGCGAACTGCTCGCAGGCGAGCGCCCATGACGCTCGCGGGGGACGTGTCGCGATATCATGATTTCATCGACACGATTACCGGACATGTCGATCCCGTCGACATGTCAACTTGGACCCAGCATCGAACGGGTCCGGCATGAGACCAAAAAAGGGCCGCCTGATCGGCTAAGGCGCACCTCCCAACAAGCGCTGCAATCGCTATCTCTGCTCGGATCGTCAGGATCCACGTCCTGGCTTGTCGAGGCTGCGCCGCAGCGCATCGCTGATTTCCAGGCGCTGTTCCGTCCGAACCACTTTCGCAGCCGTTTCGAGCTCAACAACGCCCTCCCCTGCCCCGCCCCCGACAGCTTTCGAGGCATCGAGCTTCACACGCAGCAGCGCCATGACCATCGGCCAGACCGAGAATTTCCCGGCTTTTGCCTTGTCCGTCAGATTACGCAGGTAGCCTCCGGCGCTGTTAATTTGATCGACCCGCTGGTAAATCGCGGCAATGGTGATCGCCGCCTGGGTTTCGCCCATGGCAATGCGCGCTTCCTCCCAGGCGCTGGGGCTGATCCCCAATGTCGGCCGGGCAACTTCGGCCGCCGCCAGGAAATCGCGCCAGTGCCGGATTTCGCCACCGCCTTTCAGCAGCCATGCCACGTTCGGGCAGGCATCCATCACCATGCTCAAAGGCAGTTCACGCTTCGGCAGGCTTCGTACGTTGTCGGTTTCCGCGGCGTTGCCGCTCGCTTCATTCTTTTCTCGAAAGCCGTTTTCAGATTCAAATTTAGAGTCTGGTTTTGAATTCTGTATGTGACGCTCAATTTGAGACTCATTGGCAGTCAGATTCGTTGTTTTTACGAATGATTCCAATGCGTCTCGCACCTCCGCCCACAAATCATCGAGGTCGGCCGCTATCGCCTCGACGACCTTCCTGGGCGCCGTGCGGGGAATCTGGCTAACGATGGACTGGTAGCTCTGCTGCACCCTGCCCCAGTTCGCAGGCACGCCTTCCTCGATGCCCGTCTCGATCATCTTGACGATGTCGCGGCGGCATATGGTTAACCGCTCCCTAACCACGCGATAGGCCTTGGCTTCGGCGCGAACCGCCTCGGCAAGATCCTTGAACTCTTCAGCCCGCGCCACAATCGGCGAAAGGTCGAAGCCATAGGCCTGCTCGACCTCACCGCCCTGACCCTTGCGGGCGAAGCGCTTGCCGTTGGGACTGTCACGACGGATGACAAGGCCGCAATCAACCAGATTGGCCAGATGCCGGCGCAGCGTCGCCGGCGACATACCGTTAGCCCGTCGGATCAGCTGCTCATTGGATGGCCAGACAATCAGCCCGCTATCGCCATAGAGCGCTGTATCCGGATGGAACGACAGCAATGCATCCAGGATCGCCAGAGCGCGATCGGTTGCGCCCAGAGCCATCCGGGCTTCCTTGATGTTCTGGAAGACATACCATTTATGGACGGATACGCCCGCCGGCATGGCCATGGCCGTGACCTGGCTTGAAATCATGCCAAGTGTCATCGATCGCCGCCCAAAGGGCGTCGTTGAGATATGCGTTTCCATTGTCCTTCACCTGTGTTCAGGCAAAAGAAATCTGCTCGCCGAAACGGCGCTGAGCCTCATCAGCTCTTGACGGTGATTCTCGGAAATGCGATTCTCTAGATACCACTCATGAGAAGGGCTTCCGGGACACTGTTTCGGGGGCCTTTTTCTTTTGCGCGCTACATTTCCGTCTATCTTTCCTCGTTCTCACGCTGCTTGAATTCGCCGTAGAGCCGGTCGAGGTTCGCGGCGAGATACCGGCCAAAGCGACTGGCATCCTTCGATTTGAAGGAAACCGCGAACATCTTGCCGGAATCCGTCAACTCGGCGGACAGGGTTTTGTCCTCCGGTTGCCATTTGGTCTTTGCCGGTTTGACACTTCCGTCCCGGCGCGGCCGGTCGGTGCGCTTCAACTCTGCCAGCAGCAGATCGAAGCGCGCGTCTGATTTTGCTTCGACGAAGGGTTGCGAGGTCACGAACACCTCCGCCGCCGTCCGGTTTGATGGCCTCTCGATCGTTTGGGCGAAGTCGAGCCAACGATCTCGGCCGATTCCCTTGCATGGACCGATCGCTCTTATGAGAGCTTCCGGCACGCGACTTGTCACCGATAGCATTCTCGTCAACATCGGAGCGTCGATCGTTAGGGCTGCCTGAATGGTCGAGCGTTCATAGCTCCGATCCAAAAGCTGCTGTGCAAACACGGCACGCTCGATGAAGGACAGGTTCTCGCGGGCAGAGTTCTCCTGCCCCTGGGCGATCACATGGTCGACGTCGGTGACTGGCTTGATGACAGCTTTTACGGGGCGGCCGAGAAACCGCGCCGCTCGGAGACGGCGATGTCCAAAGACGGCCTCGTAGCGACCCTCCTGCTTCGGATGAGGCCGTGCGAGAATTGGGGTTTCTTGCCCATGCTCACGGATCGCATTCACAAGCTCTTGGAACGACCCGTCGTCGTCGTCTTCCATGCGATCAGACACGAAGGATGAATCGACGAGGGCGGTATCAAGCTCGAGAACGGATGCGCCCTGAAGATAATGGTCGGCTTTCGCCGCTTTCTCGGCTAGCTCCCCAATTGAGGCGAGCATGTTTCGTGAAGCTCCGCGTGCAGCGTAGCTCGGCGCCGGTGCGCGCTCCTGCTGCGAATCGGCCTCCGCACCCTTGATGTTCCGAAAGATATCGCGACGGGCCATCTTACGGCCTCCATATCTTTAAGCCGCTGTTTAGACGCCAGAAATCGCCCGCGTGTACGGCTGACAATTCATTGATCATGACGTCCTGCCCCATGCGGTGAGGATGAGACCGATGATCTCGGAGTTGACCGCATCCAAGGATTCCCGTGCGCGGTCGTAGGTCGAGGGGACGAAAGACGATCGCTCAACCTCGTAGAGGCTTTGTTTGGTCAATCCCGCGTCGGAAATCGCAGTTGATTTCACCATCGGATTTCGGAGCATCTGACGAGCGAACATCGACTGCATCAGCCCAACCATTTCCTGCTGCGGTATGTCTCCTGGCTCGTAACGCGTGACCAGGTATCGGAACCAGTCCAAGGAGACGTTGACGTTTGCAGTTTCTATGCTCTTCAGAATTCCACCGAGCATAAGCAGGAACTGGCTCATCGACATGATATCGAGCATCTGAGGATGAACGGTGATGAGTACCGACGTTGCAGCGGCAAGGGCTGTGAGCGTCAGGTAGCCCAACTGCGGAGGACAATCGATCACCACGACATCGTATCGATCATCCACCTCAGAGAGGGCACCGCCGATACGAGTGTAGAAGGTTCGTCCAGCGACCGAATCTTGGGCGTGCATCGCAATCGGCGTCTCGTACTCGTATTCCTGCAGCTCGAGATTCGCCGGAGCGATATCCAAGGACGGAAAACTGGTCGAACGAATAACCTCCGAGATCGGTTTGCGATTCTCGTCATAGCGAAGTGATTCATACAGGGAGAGATTGCCATCGATTTCCGGCTGAATGCCGAACAGCGCAGTGAGCGACGCTTGAGGGTCGAGGTCGATCGCCAGAACCCGGAAACCTTTCAACGCGAGATGCTGCGAAAGGTGAGCAGCGGTCGTGGTCTTGCCGCTGCCACCCTTGAAATTGACGACGGCGATGACCTGCAACTTGTCGTTCTCCCGCCGACGCGGGGAGCGGTCGAGGAGAGTGCGCAACTCCTCTATCTGCGCGGCAGTGTAGTGGCGTCTGCCGCTCGGCGTCACCTGCGGTTCGACGCCTTTCCCTTGAAGGTGAAGCTTCTTCAGATAGCTCGGCGAAACACC
Organism: Mesorhizobium sp. NBSH29; assembly: GCF_015500055.1. Lineage (NCBI taxonomy): Bacteria > Pseudomonadati > Pseudomonadota > Alphaproteobacteria > Hyphomicrobiales > Phyllobacteriaceae > Mesorhizobium > Mesorhizobium sp. NBSH29. The sequence continues at coordinate 66,153 of NZ_CP045495.1, read as the reverse complement.
AACAAAATCTGCGACTTCAGCGAGCGAGAAGCGCCGGAGCTTCTTTTGCGCATCGGGCGGAAAGTTCTCGATCCGCAGCATGTCCAGACGACGGGAAATCTCGCTGCTCTGCTGAAGAATGGTATCAGCAAAGGATGCCTCTGGCTTCGAGTCGGGGAGATTCACGCTCATCGTCGCAGGATGTCCTAGTGTCGATATTTTCCCGAAATCCGGAAATTATCGTGACCATCGCTTGTATCCCGATTCTGCGCAAGCGGAATAGGGTTAACAAGACCTTAACGAGGCGAGCGTGAACGGCTGCCAGCCGCTTCAAAAACGAGCCTTTTCTCGTTATAATCCAATGCAATACGGCGCTGGCTCGCGAACGCTGCGACCCAAGGGCGACTAGTACATTTACTAGTGTGTTTTGACCCTTTGAGCGGGGTGAACCGGCAATATTATCCTACGGACCCGACTCAACACGCTCCGCGGCGAGAATCGCACTCATACTTTCGCTAGTCGCGACGAGAACCGCATCGTGGGCAGTTGTCTCCGAAAGAAATCGAATCGGAGCAATACTGATGCAAGCCCTCGCCCTTGCTGCACGAAACCACGCTGAGATGGGTGACACCACCACCGTTGTGGGCTCTCTGCCCGCCGACAAGTCCAGTTTCGTTCGTCCGGCCGGATACGGCTCGACCTTCGACGCTTGCCGCGCGCAGTCTGTGTGAGCAACGAGGACCAAACCCATGGCCCCGCTTCGCTCCCATCCGCGCTTGATCCGCAAACTGCAGGAAGCGCTCGGCGACCAGCTCTGCGTCGCCCTCGACGATCCGACAGTCGTCGAGATCATGCTCAACCCGAACGGCAGGCTGTTCATCGAGCGACTCGGCCACGGCGTGGCGCCCGCCGGTGTGATGAATGCGGCGACAGCGGAGATCGTCATCGGTAGCGTCGCCCACGCGCTCCATTCGGAAGCCGACGACGACCGGCCTATCATCTCGGGCGAAATGCCAATTGGCGGGCACCGTTTCGAGGGATTGCTGCCGCCCGTTGTCGCGTCCCCGACCTTCACCATCCGGCGGCGCGCGTCGCGGTTGATTCCGCTGGATGACTATGTCGCCAGCAAGGTGATGACGGAGCAACAGGTTTGCGTCATCCGCAACGCCATCGCGTCGCGCCTCAACATCGTGATTTCCGGCGGAACCGGATCTGGGAAGACAACGCTCGCGAATGCCGTGATCGCCGAGATTGTCGAGATCGCGCCGGGCGACCGGCTGTTGATTCTGGAGGACACGGCAGAAATCCAGTGTGCGGCCGAGAATGCAGTGGCGCTGCATACCAGTGACACGATCGACATGGCGCGGCTTCTGAAGAGCACGATGCGGCTTCGCCCAGATCGCATCATCGTCGGCGAAGTTCGCGACGGGGCGGCGCTGACGCTGCTGAAAGCGTGGAATACTGGCCATCCGGGCGGCGTAACGACAATCCACTCCAATACGGCCGAGTCGGGACTGCGCCGCCTCGAACAGCTTACGGCCGAGGCAAGCCAGCAGCCGATGCGCGAGGTGATCGGCGAAGCGGTCGATCTGATCGTCTCGATCGAGCGCGCGCCGAAGGGCCGCATCGTTCGCGACATCCTCCATGTGGAGAACTTCACCAACGGCCGCTACCAGACCGAATCCTACTCACGAAAGAAAGAACGCCATGTCGCCTGAACGGATTTGCGCGCTCGCGATCTCGGCCCTTGCTCTTGGCCTACTTGCCGAACCGGCTCTTGCCGCTGGCGGCGGTGGCTTGCCATGGGAGGGTCCACTGCAGCAGATCCAGCAATCGATCACCGGGCCGGTCGCGGGGTTCATCGCGCTCGCCGCCGTTGCGATCGCCGGCGGCATGCTGATCTTCGGCGGCGAGTTGAACGATTTCGCGCGGCGCCTGATATACGTCGTACTCGTCGCAGGCATCCTGCTCGGCGCCACCCAGATCGTCGCTCTGTTCGGTGCGGCCGGCGCATCCATCGGCGATGCAGCGCTCACACCGAAAGTCGAAAGGGCAGGGGAGGGCGCTCGTGTCTGAGACCGCCTCTGTTCCCGGCTCCGGCCTCGACCGATCGCGCATCCATCGGGCATTGTCGCGGCCGAACCTCCTGATCGGCGCGGATCGCGAGTTGGTCTTGCTGACAGGCCTCGCGGCCATCATCCTGATCTTCGTGGTGCTGACACTCTATTCGGCGCTGTTCGGCATCGCGGTCTGGATGGTCGTCATTGCTGCGCTACGGATGATGGCCAAGGCCGATCCCATGATGCGCCGTGTCTACGCACGCCATGTCACGTACCGGCCGCACTATCGGCCAACGTCGACGCCCTGGCGCACGTTCTGAGGGCGACGACATGGCTGCACTGCGCTCCTTCCGCCATTCAGGGCCGTCCTTCTCGGATCTGGTCCCCTACGCCGCGCTCGTCGCCAACGGCGTGATCCTGCTCAAGGATGGATCGCTGATGGCGGGCTGGTACTTCGCCGGCCCGGATTCGGAGAGTTCGACGGATGCCGAGCGCAACGAGGTCTCGCGTCAGATCAACACAGTTCTGTCACGGCTCGGCTCCGGCTGGATGATCCAGGTGGAGGCGGTTCGTGTGGAGACGTCGGATTACCCGGCGCGCGAGCAATGCCATTTTCCCGATCCGGTAACGCTGGCGATCGACGGCGAGCGGCAGGCGCATTTCCAGAAGGAGAGGGGGCATTACGAGAGCCGGCACGCACTGATCCTGACCTGGAGACCCCCGGAGAAGACGCGCTCCGGACTCGCGCGCTATGTCTATTCCGACAGCGAGAGCCGCGCAGCGCGTTATGCCGACACCGTGCTCGACAGCTTCCAGACATCGATCCGCGAGGTCGAGCAGTATCTCGGCAATTTGCTGTCGATCCGGCGCATGGTGACCCAATCGGTCGAGGAGCGCGGCGGCTTCCGGATCGCGCGGTACGACGAGCTGTTCCAATTCATCCGCTTCTGCATCACCGGCGAGAACCATCCGATCCGGTTGCCAGAGATCCCGATGTATCTCGACTGGCTGGCAACGGCTGAGTTCGATCACGGCCTTTCGCCGATGGTCGAGAACCACTACCTCGCGGTAGTGGCGATCGACGGCTTCCCGGCCGAGAGCTGGCCCGGCATCCTCAATTCGCTCGACCTGATGCCGCTCACCTATCGCTGGTCCAGCCGCTTCATCTTCCTCGACGATCAGGAAGCGCGCCAGAAGCTCGAACGCACTCGGAAGAAATGGCAGCAGAAGGTCAGGCCCTTCTTCGACCAGCTCTTTCAGACGCAATCGCGCTCGGTCGACCAGGACGCAATGATGATGGTGGCCGAAACAGAAGACGCGATCGCGCAGGCGTCCTCGCAACTCGTCGCCTATGGCTACTACACGCCGGTCATCGTCCTCTTCGACGACGACGAAGCCCGTTTGCGCGAGAAGGCGGAGGCCGTGCGCCGCCTGATCCAGGCCGAGGGTTTTGGGGCGCGGATCGAGACGGTAAACGCGACCGAGGCCTTCCTCGGCAGCCTGCCGGGCAACTGGTACGCCAATATTCGCGAGCCGCTGATCAACACGCGCAACCTCGCGGACCTGATCCCGCTCAATTCTGTCTGGTCAGGCGCCGCGGCAGCACCTTGTCCGTTCTATCCGCCGGCCTCGCCGCCGCTGATGCTGGTCGCCAGCGGCTCCACTCCCTTCCGGCTGAATCTGCATGTCGACGATGTCGGCCACACGCTGATCTTCGGTCCGACCGGTTCCGGCAAATCGACATTGCTTTCGCTGATTGCGGCGCAGTTCCGCCGCTACACCTTCGCGCAGATCTTCGCCTTCGACAAGGGCCGCTCGATGCTGCCGCTGACGCTGGCCGCCGGCGGCGACCATTACGAGATCGGCGAGACCGAAGGGGAGGGTGGTCCTCGCCTGGCTTTCTGCCCGCTTTCCGATCTCGCGACGGACGGGGATCGGGCCTGGGCGTCGGAATGGATCGAGACGCTGGTTGTGCTGCAGGGCGTGCCCATCACGCCGGATCACCGCAATGCGATCTCGCGGCAGGTCGCGCTGATGGCGGATTCCAGCGGCAGGTCGCTGTCGGACTTCGTCTCCGGCGTCCAACTGCGCGAGGTCAAGGAGGCGTTGCATCACTACACGGTCGACGGACCGTTGGGGCAGCTTCTCGACGCCGAGAGGGACGGCCTGTCGCTGGGCTCTTTCCAGACCTTCGAGATCGAGCAGCTGATGAACATGGGCGAGCGGAGCCTCGTTCCGGTCCTGCTCTATTTGTTCCGGCGCATCGAGACGCGCCTGACGGGAGCGCCCAGCCTAATCATTCTTGACGAGGCCTGGCTGATGCTCGGCCATGCTACTTTCCGCGACAAGATCCGGGAATGGCTGAAGGTGCTGCGCAAGGCCAATTGCGCGGTTGTGCTCGCGACGCAGTCGATCTCGGACGCCGAGCGTTCCGGCATCATCGACGTGCTGAAGGAAAGCTGCCCGACCAAGATCTGTCTGCCTAACGGCGCGGCGCGCGAACGGGGCACGCGGGAGTTCTACGAGCGCATCGGCTTCAACGAGCGCCAGATCGAGATCGTCGCGACTGCCCTGCCGAAGCGCGAATACTACGTCGTCTCACCAGACGGACGCCGCCTGTTCGACATGGCGCTCGGTCCCGTCGCGCTCGCCTTCGCCGGCGCCTCCGGCAAGGAGGACCTGAAGCGTATTCAGGCGCTCAGTGCCGAACACGGCGGCGACTGGCCGGTCCATTGGCTCCAGCAAAGAGGAATAGGCGATGCCGAAACCATCCTTCAACGCGGCTAGGACCGCAGCCGCGGCGTTGGTTGCCACCAGCATGTTCAACGTTTCACCCGCGCTGTCGGGCGGCGTAACCGGGCAGGCGACGGAATGGACGCAGCTTCTGAACAATGGCGAGTTGATCACGATGGTCGGCAAGTCGACAGAGCAGATCAACAATCAGATCACGCAGATCTCGCAGCTGGCTGAGCAGATCCAGAACCAGATCCGTATCTATGAGAACATGCTGCAGAACACGATGCAGCTGCCCAACCACATTTGGGGGCAGGTCGAGAGCGACCTCAACCGCCTCCGCGACATCGCCGCGCAAGGGCAGGGGATCGCGTTTTCCATGTCCAATGCCGACGACGTTTTGAAACAGCGTTTCCAGAGTTTTGCAGATTTCAAGACAGGCCTCGCCAACGGCGAGAGCTTCTCATCAAGCTATCAGAACTGGTCCACAACGAACCGCGATACCATCGCCGGAACACTAAAGGCAGCGGGGCTGACGGCCGATCAGTTCACGTCCGAGGAGTCGACGATGAGCTCTCTCCGTTCGATGTCGGAGAGTGCGGACGGCCAGATGAAGGCCTTGCAGGTCGGCCATGAGATCGCTGCCCAGCAGGTCGCGCAGTTCCAGAAGCTGCGCGGGCTCGTCTCGCAGCAGACGACAATGATGGGCACTTGGTTCCAGTCCGAACAGGCCGACAAGGACCTCGCCCAGGCGCGGCGCGAGAAGTTCTTCAACGCCGGGACACCGAATGTTCGTGGCGGCCAGACCATGGAGCCCCGCTGGTGAGCCGCATCGTAGTCATGGCGCTGAGCGCCGGCGCGCTGGTCGTCGTCGTCCTGATGATCGCATGGTTCGTCGTCGCGCCAGATTCGGCGCCAGCGGCGTCTACGCCGGCCGCAACGGAGAACCGTCGTCAGAAGGCGCATGACTTGCTCGGCGGCGATTCGGATCGCGATATAAGCGGCGGGCAGGAGATGAAGCCGCGATGGTGAGGACGAACCCATCCTGCGCGCTCGAGCTGACCTTCGTCGCCATCGCGCTCGTTCTGCTGGCAAGCGTACCGGCACTCGCCCAGGAGGGCAGTGTGCTGACCACCCTGGAGAACCAGGTGGTGACGGCCGCCAGGGGCTGGGAAACGACCGTCATGAACGCGGCGCGCTCGCTGTTCTGGATTCTTGCCGGGATCGAGATCGGCATCGCCGCCGTCTGGCTCGCCATCAACGCCGCCTCGCTGGATTCGTGGTTCGCGGAACTGGTTCGGCGCATCATGTTCATCGGCCTCTTCGCCTTCATCCTTGATCAAGGTCCGGCTTTCGCCAAGGCCGTGGTCGACAGTTTGTTCCAGATCGGAGCCGATGGCGGATCGGCCTCGCCCGCCAACATCTTTGACGCCGGCATCCGCGTCGCATCGAAGATGTCCGAGCAGGCTCAGTTCGGGCTGTTCGAAGACAATGCGCTGGCGATCGCCGCGGTGTTCGCGATGATCGTCGTCGTGGTCTGTTTCAGCCTCGTGGCGGCGATCTTTGTTGCCGTTATGGTCGAGATGTATGTCGGGCTCCTCGCCGGCATGATCATGCTCGGCCTCGGCGGATCGTCCTACACCAAGGATTTTGCCATCCGCTATCTGGTCTACGCGTTCAGCGTCGGCATGAAGCTGATGGGGCTGGTGATGATCGCGCGCATCGGCTCCGACATTCTGCTCGGCCTGGCTGAGGCGCCGACGGCGACGTCCGACCAGTTCATGACCACGCTGGCCATTGCCGGCATTTCGGTCGTCGTGTTCATCATCGCCATGTACGTGCCGCCCATCATCCAGGGCGTCGTGCAGGGCGCATCAATCGCCGGCGGCATGGAGGCGCTCCGACATGGCGGACAGGCCGCAACGATGGCCGCAGGCGGGGCATTTCTCGGAGCGAGCGCGACGAGATCAGGCGCGTCCGCGGCGAGTTCGGCGCGCGCCGGCGGCTCCTCGATGGCAGGCGCTGCTCTGCGCGGCATGGCATCGGGCATCGGCAATGCCGGCTGGGCGGCCGGCTCCGCGGCCAAGGAAAAGGTCATTGCTTCGCCCGGCGCCTATGCCGGTTCGTTGCTCGGGCTTGCCAACGCCAAGCTCGACCAGACCCGGCAGGAGGCACCGCCTCCCCCTCCGCCGTCGCCCCTGCAGGACAAGTGAGCCGGAGAAGCTGAAGCATGGCCGCACGCACCCCGCCCGATAATCCTTACATCGCCGCCCGCCAGGAGTGGAATGAGCGCTATGGCTCATATGTGAAGGCGGCTGCCGCATGGCGCATAGTCGGCATCGTCGGCATGCTGCTGGCGGTGATCAGCACGTCCTACGCGCTCTATCAAAGCACGCAGGTCAAGCTCGTCCCCTACATCGTCGAGGTCGACAAGCTCGGCACGGCCGCGAGCACCGGCTTCCCGCAGCAGATCGAATATGCGGACCCGCGCGTGGTGCGCGCGACGCTGGGCAGCTTCGTCTCGAACTTCCGGTCGGTGACACCGGATGCCGTCGTGCAAAAGCAGTACATCGACCGCACTTATGCGCTGCTGCGCACCTCCGACCCGGCAACCGAGAAGATCAACGCCTGGTTCCGCGGCAACTCGCCCTTCGACAAGGCAAGGAACGCCACCGTCGCCATTGAGGTGAACAACGTCGTGCCGCTCTCGAACCAGAGCTACCAGATCGACTGGACCGAATATGAGCGCGACCGGAAGGGCAAGGAGACGGCCGTACGCCGCTTTCGCGGCGTCGCGACCGTTACTTTGACCCCGCCGCAGGACGAAGGCGTGATCCGCCTCAATCCGATCGGTCTGTACTTGCGGGACTTCGAATGGACCGCCCAGCTGTGAAAGGCCCGAGCACGCCGATGATCATCACGAAGACAAGAATTTGGGCTGCGCTGATGTCGGCCTCCCTGATCGCAGCGGGCACTATCACCGCCACTGCGCCTGCCTTGGCTCAGGGGATGAGTGCCAACGAAGCGAAGGGCGCCGGGATTTCCGGGCAATGGCGTGGTTCGCGCGGCCTCGTGACCAAGGGGCCTGACGGCAAGGTCATCTTCCTGTTCGGTGAGGTGCAGCCATCGGTGGTCTGCTCGCCCCTGCAGGTATGTGACATCGAGCTTCAGGCCGGCGAAGTGGTTCGCGACGTGCTAGTCGGCGACACCGTGCGATGGAAGGTCGAGCCGGCAACGTCTGGCGCGGTCGGCGGGCAGGCGATCCACCTGATCGTCAAGCCTTCGGAGCCCGGGCTGGTGACGTCCATGGTCGTCACCACTTCGCGGCGGACCTATCACATCCAGCTCAAGTCGCATCAGAGCCAATATATGGCGCGCGTCGGGTTTGAATATCCCGAGGACGTTTCGACAAAGCTCGCCGACATCAATGCGCGGCTGGAAGCAAGCACAATCCCGGGCGCCGGCTTGCCGGCCGAGCAGCTCAATTTCCATTACAGCGTCAGCGGCCGCGCCGGCTGGCGGCCGACGCGGGTCTACTCGGACGGGCAGAAGACCTACATCCAGTTCCCGCGCTCGCTCGCTGGACAGGATGCCCCGGTGCTATTTGTCGTCTCCGGCGGCGAGAACCGCATCGTAAATTATCGCATGAAGGGCGACATGATGGTGGTCGACTACCATGTCGACCGCGCTGTCCTCGTCTCCGGCGTCGGCTGGAAACAGGAGAAGATCACGATCCGGCGGGGAGGGTAGGCGATGCGGACCTACAGTCTCTTTTCCCGGCTTGCCGGTATCGCCGCCCTCGCCGCATTCATCTCCGGCTGCCAGACCCTCGGGGCAGACGGCCTGGTCGCCAGCTCCGCGCCACAGGAACTCTCGGGGCCTGCGGCCAGCGCCATCGCTGGCGACATGGTGAGCCGCCTTGCAGAGCAAGTCGGGCCCGGTGCCGGCACGATCCTGCTGAAGCCGGACGGTTCGCCGTTCGGAAGCGCGCTCGAGGCCTCGCTCAAGGTCTGGGGCTATGCTGTCGTCAGCGACCAGAAGACCGACAAGGAGAAGCTGGTTCCACTCGCTTATGTCATCGACAATTTTGAGGGCCAGGTCCTGGCGCGTCTCTCGACGGGTACGATCGATCTCGGCCGTGCCTATGACGCTACCGCAGCCGGCGCCACGCCGGCCAGCCCGCTTTCCATCATGCGGCACGGATAGGGGAGGGGGAGGATGGTGCAGTCCCTCAAGCTCGGCGACGCGCCCGCGGGTGCGGAACCGAAAATCCGCAGGGTGAACCGGCTGCCGATCATCATCGCGATCGGCCTCGTCATCGCCTTCCTTGCTGTCATTATGTACGGGCTGTCTTCTCGGGGGTTATATTTTGGGGGCGATCCCGGAATCGGAGAGAGTTCCGGTAACCCCGCCTCAACCTATGCCGATCAGCTCAAGCGTGGCGTCTCCGACGGCATCATCGGTGAGCCGGCCGAGGCTCCCGCCTTCCAGCCGACGCCGCTCCGACGCGAGGAAAACGTCAACCCGTTCACGCCGCAGCCGGCGGCGCGCGAAACTGTCGAGCGACAGGAACCGCAGCTTGAGCCGGAAGCGATCTGGAGGGTACGTCTGGAGCGAGAAGCCGAGGAGCAGTATCTGCGCGAGCGCCACCGCCAGCGCATGGCCCGTCTGCAGGCTAACGATGCTGCTTATGATTCACCGCTCGCGGTGAGCACCGACAAGCTTCAGGGGCAGACAGATGCAGGAAACGGTCCGGGGGCGGCCAACGGTAGTTCGCCCGGAATGGGCCAGACCGGCTCGGCCGCCGACCTTTACGCAGCCGCGTTGCAGGCCGGGCTGGGTGGGCAGAATCTCGATCCAAACGCCCAGCGTACCAAGGAGGATTTCTACAACGCCGACATCAAGGAGCTTGGCTATCTCCCGAACCGGGTCGTCCCGCAGCAGTCGCTCTACGAGCTGAAGCGCGGATCGGTGATCCCAGCGACGCTCATCACCGGCATCAACTCAGATCTTCCCGGCCGCATCACCGCGCAGGTCAGCCAGAACGTCTACGACAGCGCCACCGGCCACCGGCTTTTGATCCCGCAGGGCACGAAGCTGTTCGGCCGCTACGACAGCAAAGTCTCGTTCGGCCAGTCCAGGGTGTTGGTGGTCTGGACCGACATCATTTTCCCGAACGGCTCCACCCTTCAGATCGGCGGCATGGCCGGCACCGACGCCAGGGGTTACGGAGGCTTCAAGGACAAGGTCGACAACCGCTATTTGAAGACCTTCGGCTCGGCGATTCTGCTCGCCATTATCGGTACGGGCATGGACATGGCGGTGCCCGAAAGCTCGACGCTCGCCACCCAGGACACGGCGTCCGACGCCGCGAGGAGAAATTTCGCGGAGACGTTCGGCCGCGTCGCCGAACGCACGATCAACAAGAATCTCGACGTTCAACCGACACTGGAGATTCGCCCTGGATACAAGTTCAACGTCCTCGTCGACCAAGACGTCATCTTTCCGGGCGCATTTCGGGGCTGATGGTGGGAGCAAGGATCTTACCTAAGCCTCGATCCAGCATTTGAGGCGGAACGTAAGGCTAAACTCGTTGCATCGGGTGCCGGTGGGCAATCTCGCTCCGTATCCAGCGGTGTTCGTCCATGTCCGCATTATAAACGGTATGGTCACCGGGCTTGGTGTCGCCCCTCTTTCTAAACGGCCTGGCGCGTCCGGTCTTGACGGACCAACTTGCCAGCTATGCTGGTGATGATTTCGACCACCTTACAATGCAAAGCAATGGGCGGCACTGGAGCACGACGTCGAGATCCTTCGACGATATGAGGTGCAAGGACACAACGGGAAGTTGACGGCATTAGCCTCCAAATTGCGACCTTTCATGGAGCCTCAACTGTCCATCGAGAGAGAGCGGATTCTCAATTAGATGCCAAGGTGCCCGCTTCACCCAGCGCGGCTCCTGACCTTCATCGCGCCGTGGCCACCGCCAGGCGCGCCGTGGCAGCGAGCAGGTCCGTCTGCGTAATCAGCCCCTCGATTCGCCCCGCGTCGTCCACCAGGATGACGGCATGCGTGCGCCCATCGGTCAGGGCCGGCAGCAGGCTCATGGCGGGCGCCGATGCGCTCGGCGTCGCCGCACGCGACAGCACATCGCCGACCCGTCCGCGCGCGTCGGCGAGTTCGCGCAACCCGACCGTGCCGGCCAGCCGGCCAGCGGCGTCGATCACCGGCAGGCTGCGGATATTGTGTTCGAGCAGCAGCGCGCGGGCGACGTCCACGTCCGCATCGACATCTACCTGCACGACATCGCGCGACATGATATCGCGGCACAAAAGCGTCCCGCTGTTTCGCGCCAGCGCCTGATACTCGACCTGCCGGAAAAGCCGCTGCAGATCGGCGCGGTCAATGTCGAACGTCTCGTGCAGCGCTTCGAGTGCCGCGTCGATATCCCCAGGCTGGAAGCCCGAGCGCAACTGCGTCGGCGGATCGGCCGTTCCGTGGGTGCTCGCGGCGGGCACCGCGACATGCGGATAGTTTCGCCTGGCCAGCCTGTGGAACACGATGCCGACGCCCACCAGTAGGATGGAGTTCAGCGCCACCGGCACGAAGGCAAACAGCCAGCCGGCATGTTCGACGACCGGCCCGCCGAGCGCTGCGGTCAGCGCGGCCGCGCCGCCCGGCGGGTGCAGGCTGCGCGTCAGCGACATGATGGCGATGGAGAGCGCGACCGCCAGCCCGATGGCGAGCGTCGGGTCGCCCACGACATGGGCGACAGCCATCCCGACCAGCGCCGAGATCGTGTTGCCGCCAATGATCGGCCAGGGCTGCGCCAGGGGGCTTGCCGGCACTGCGAACAGGAGCACGGCGGACGCCCCGATGGGCGCGACGATCAGCGGGTGCAGCCGGTCCACGCCCAGCGCCAGGCCGCACACGGCGCCGGCGAGCGCAATGCCGACAAAGGCACCGAAGCAGGCGAGAACCCGCTCGCGCAGTGTCGCGCCGGCCAGGATGGGAGAAAATAAACGAAACGCCATGGCTCGCTCTCTGCCCTGATGCGGCCACCAACTCAAGGGGAAGAACGCGCCCCCCTGAGGCGAGCTGCCGATCTCGCTTCAACGGACGTCTCAGCCGGTTCCATTCCGATGTTTCGAATCCCACTCGTGCCTGAGACTTCGAAGGCTCTGGCATGAAGAGAACTAGAGGCGCTGGATGCCGCGCTCGCTGGGACTTCTTCGATGCCTGACCAACCACGCGTTGCCATCGAACACCCACGCCATCCTGGCATTTGCCGTGGCGCCTCAAAAGATCGACATTTACTACTGCTGCCCCAAAAGCTGGGGAAAGGGCTGAACCTCTATCCGGCCGACCCGACTGAACTGGCATCAGTTGAATGTTAGGTACGGCAGCTGTTACGCGAGGTCGAGGTGCGTACTCGAGTTCAGGCGCAGGACCTGGAGATTTTCAGAATGAGCCGATCCGCAGCATGCCATCGTTCGCCATGAACCCGGATTGCGGTTGATCAGGACGATTCACTCCTTCATAAACATCTCATCGAAATCATGATCCGAGGGATAGAAACCGAAGGCGTAGGGAGGCCTGACAATTGAGAGTATCGTTCCACGAGCTAACTGACATCTCCTCCATTGCAAGAACTGATGAGATGTTGAAGGAAGCGCTCGCCGAACTCGTGCGAGGACTCGGTTTCGATTGCTACGCATATGTCAATCTACAGCCCGTCAGAACGTACGCCGTGTCAAACTATCCGTCAGAATGGCAGGCTCGATACCTGCTTCAGAAATACACCAAGGTTGATCCCGTCGTCTCTATGGCCAGAGCGAGGATGCAGGCGTTCGCCTGGGCGGCCGAGCACGCTCATAAGTCAGCGGACAAGCGCGTTCGGCGCTTCTTTCATGAAGCGGGGGATTTCGGCATCAAGTCGGGAGTGATCGGCATTTGGGCATATGTCTATGCTGACGCTAGCATCGAATAAGCCAGCCCTGTCGCTTGAAAGGGATATCGACCAGATCGCCGCCGTCACCGCCGTTTCGCTGCTTCATGCTAAGCTCGAACAGCAGGACATCGAACCAACCGCAAGCTTTCATGTCGAACTAAAGGCCCGGCAGGCACTCTGCCTGAAGTGGGCGGCGGAGGGAAAGACGATGAGGGACATCGCCGCGATCGAGAACATCTCCTTTGCAACCGTGAACTTTCATCTGAACAACGCACGCAAAGCGCTCGACGTCGGGACTCTGGCTCACGCAACCGCGTTGGCGACAAAACTCAAGCTGATCTGACCGGATTGGTAGCGAACCTCAGTCCCCTCGGAAGGAAGGAATATAGCCAAGAACGTCGAGCAAGGTCGACAACACAGTCTGCTGGCCGTGCATATCGATCATGGACGTAACATAGGCGATACGGGCGGCTCCTACTGTTTTGCCAGATGGATCGCCAGCCTCTATCGCGTGCCATTCGTTCTGACGTGCTTCTGCCTGGTCACGAAGGCGCCGGTGAGCCTTGATCGCCTGGATTGTGATCTGTTCGAGATCTGCTTTAGGGAGATGCTCTGTCAGGCCGACGACCGCCCTCAAGACAAGTTTATTCTCTGGCTGCACAAGGCCATTATTATTATCTGACATCATTATCTCTACAAGAAGGCGTCTGCGGTACGCCCCCGCCGACAGACATCCTTTGAACCCAAGCCGGGGGTTAGAAAACCGTGTCTACACGGTCCCCGTGACCTTTAATACCGAGGTACCTGGACATACGTCACAGGCCCCCGGCCGAAAGGTCAGAGGATCTGGTGCCGTCACGGCCGGCACCAACCGGTAGACAAGGGGTTTCTAAGCCCCGGGACAGCGCGTACTGCCCTGATGATTCTTGTAGAGAAAAGTTGGGCGAGTTTCCACCCGCTTCGAGTGAAAGGCGTCCCGGAGACTAGGGGGACGACTAGGGGGAGCGGCCGCCAATGCCGGAAAGATCGATTCGGATCGCCGCCTTGTTTGGGTCGCCGGGCAGGGTGTCGCGCTGCACGGAAACGCCGCCTGCTAACGCCCCTTCGGAGGCATACTCTTCCGATGACCCGGGCTCTTTCGATAGTTCGGGCGGCGCCTGCTTCGGCTCGGCAAGACTCATCTCGCCGGGATCCGGTTCGCTGAACACGGCCCTACCTTCGAAGTATCCCGTCTTCCAGGCGTAGATGGAATCGTCCAACGCCTCGTCCACCGCGCTGCCGTACCATTTCGTGACGATGCGATAGACCTTGCCAAACAGCGTCGTACCGATGCGTATGTTGGCGCAGGCGTCGAGAAGCTCGGGCTTTAGTTCCGAGACGTCGGCGACGCCTAGCCCGGCCGGATATTGCGTGACGCCGACCCGCACGACTGCCTTGCCGACATGCTGGCGAATGAGCGCCAATGCCTCTTCCGGAGTGCGCGGCTTCGGCACGAGCACGACACGATCGCCAGCGCCGACGGTCACTGTTAGCGGATCGCTGGAGCCGGCCTCCGCGATGAACTTCTCGACAATCGCGGGCTTCAGGCCGGGGTCGGCGCATTGCTGGATGAGGGCGGCGTCGATCATGGAAAGCTCCCTGTTCAAAGGTTGAAGGCGGTCACGAGCGGAACGCCGAACAGCCGGGCCCAGGCCATGACGCTGGCTTTCTGGATGCCAACGATGGAGGTGCCGGTTGTCCACCAGCCATTGCCCGTGGCGACGATGACCTCGGGCGCGTGCAGCATCGACTGAAGGACCGGCCAAAGGATCAACTGCTCATAGCAGATCAGCGGCGCGATCCGCCGGCCGCCGAGCTCGACGATCGGATTAGCGAAGAAATGCGCCCGCGCGCCCCCGCCCTGCCCCGACCATGCCAGCCATGGCTGCCACATTGAGACGGGGACCGGCATGCGCTCCCGATAGAGAATATCGGCGCGCACGGCGGAGATGGCGAGCATGACATTGTCATAGCCTCGCGCGTCGACGATCACTGAGCCGGCGATCACGGTGATGTCGACGCCGCGCAACTCGTCGCGCCAGAACCGCTCGACGGTCGGCGTCCAGAAGCCCAGAGCGCTTTCGGGCAGCACGACGATACTGGCGCCCTCGCCGGCCGACCGCCGCACCGTGGCGATCAGGTCATGGTGTTGTTCCAGCCTGACATTGCGGCCGAGGCTTTGGCCGAGTTCCAGATCGACGCCTTTCCACCCTTTCGGTGGGGATGGATCTGTCCACGATGCGACGGACCAGAGCCATACCCCTCCTACGACAATCGCCGCAGCCGGCCAGACTCTCGTCGTCATGGTGACAAGGCCGGCTGCGGTGGCCGCCAGGCCAAACCACCCCCATCCGGGGAGCAGCGCGCCGGCGGCCGTCAGCGGATGCGCCCAGCCGACGATCCCGAACGGCGGCACCGCCATCAGGAGCGCAGCCAGACCATACCGCGCCGCCCTCTTCCCTCCCGGCCGGCTCGTCCACAGAGCCGTATGCACGGCGACGAAGCCCAGTGACGCGGTAAACCAGAGCAGAAGACCCGGCCAGAGATCGGAGGCATAGTAATTGGCGACGCCCTGCGGCAGTCCGCGCGAGGCTGCGAGGAAATAACCTCCCGATACCAGGGCTGCGACGATCCGGGACGGCGATAGCGCCCATAGTGTCGGGAATGCGAAGGCGAACGGCAGGGTCAGCGGATCGCCGCTCCAGGCAACAGCGCCAACCAGCGAGGCGGCCGCCGTCAGGATGACAGCACGCACAGTGTCAGGGATCGAAGGTGAGGACCGGGCGGGCGCGGCCGAGAAGACCGGCGCTGGGGATCGGCCCGAAGTATCGTGAGTCATAAGAGCCTGCAAAATCAGAGTGAAGAAAGAGGTGTGCCGGCGGCACGATGCCCCCGGCGAATGGAGCTAGCGTCCTGCCCTGGGCGTCGGCGGCATGCAGCTGCGAATGCGCGAGCGGGCGCCGGTCGATCGAGACGTTGGCGCCAACCTCGACGTGCTGTCCCTCGATCGCCGTGATGGTCTTGATGAGCGGGCTGAACCAGCCAGGGCAGAGACCGCGATGGAGATATCCACGTTCTCGGCCGAGCCGGAATGCCGGCGTGTCTGGTGGGCAGATGAAGACGAGATCTCCGAGAGCAGCCGGGCCATCCATCGGGCCGATGCTCCAGAGCCCGAGCGGGTAGCTGGGCGTCAGATTGAGCCGGAGACCGCCAAGCCAGCTTATGCCGGCCAGTGCTGCGATGCCCGCGCCCGCAATAGCAATCACCGCGATGGTCAGGCGGTGTCTCATTGCTTCAGCACCGGGGACTGTCGCTGTGACAGGCGAAGATTCTCGGTCCGCTTCAGCGTCTCCACCGTGCGCTCATGCGCGGCGAGTTGCTGTGCCGCTCGCATGTTCGGCCAGGCCTCCGCGAGCTTCTGACGCTCTCCTGGCGCCAGACCTTCCGCCGCCCTATCGAACAGCTTGCCGGACGGCTCGCGCGCGGCGTTGGTGAGCAGCGTCCTCTCGCCGAGCCGCTCGGTTATGGCCTTGTTGAAGCCGTCGATTTCGGCCTTTGCCATCCTGTCGGCAAGGGCGTAGCCGAGAGCTGCCGGCAGGTCGTTGCGGTCGATCGCGTCGCGCACGCGCTCGAGAACACAATGGGCGGCGGGCGACAGCGCGGGGATGTCGATCGAGACGCGACGCCGGAGCACCTGCTCGTCGGTTGCGATCTTCTGAACCGCCCCTTCGCGAAGTCGTAGATAGCGCTCGATGTCGCGCTTCAGCGCCGGCGCGTTGACCTCGGCAATGCGCCGGTCCTCGCGGTCGGATTTGCGTGCGAGAAGGCCGTCCTTGCCCTTGAGTGGACCGATCGTTGCTGGCTCATTGACCAGGCGCTCCAGCGTCGTCCTGGCCGTCGACGGATCGGTGAGGACCGCATCGAACTTCATCGCGCGGAAGGCCGTCTCGGGATCGGCGAAGACGAAGCGGAAGCGCGTCGAAACCTCCTCCCACTGCTTCTTCACGACCGGATCGGCAAGCAGCTTTTCCTCGACCGTGTCCTGGACCGATTTCGGGAACAGGGTCACGCCCTTCACCATCGGCGCGGCCTCCTTCAGCGTTTGAGTTGGACGTGTATCGAGAAGGCCAAGGCGTTCGCTCAAGGTCCGAAGGCGCAGCGCCAGATCGGCGAGGCGCTGCTTCTGCCGCAGCGTCCAGTCGACTCGGTCGCGCACAAGCGTGCGGGCGACACGAACCACATGCAGGCCGCGGTTTTCGGCGAAGCGAAGCGCCTGGCGGTAAAGCGTGCCGCGCTCGTAATCGAGCGTCGTTTCCTTGGCATTGCGCTTCGACAGGATCTTGATGAGGCCGCCATGGAACCCGAACGAGCGGCGGCCGTAATAGAGGGCCATGTCCTCGCGGTGACGGGTCATGGCGACATAGGTCAGGTGACGATCCAGCGACAGGGAAGCCAGCACCTTCACCCGGTCGACGGTCGCACCCTGGCTTTTGTGGATCGTCGTCGCGTAGCCATGATCTACGTTGCGGTAGAAACGCTGATCGACCGAAACGCGATGACGCTGATCACCCTCTCCGACCTCGGCGACGATCCGGTCCGCAGCGGCTTCGACCACTCGGCCGATCATGCCGTTCTTCACGCCGAGCGCGCTGTCGTTCTTCAGGAAGACGATCTGGTCGCCGGTGTCGAAGCGCCGTACGCCGTCCTCGGTGTGGAAGACATGGCCCTCCCTGACGAGGCCGCGTTCGACCAATTTCTCGCGCGCCATGACGTTCAGCATGCGCACGTCGCGGCGCAAATGGGCGAGGATCAGCGTGGTCTTCACCGCATCGTAATCGCGGTTCCAGTCGTCGATCAGATTGGCGACCGCCTCGGCCTTCAATTCCGATCCGAGCACCCTGCCCTGTTTGCGGTAGGCGGAGACGGCCTGGTCGACGCGACCGCGCGCCAGGTCGAGCGAGGCAACCCGCATCCACTCCTCACGCTGGCGGTAGATCGTTTCGAGTTCAGCATAACCGGTGCGCTCGACGATCGCTCTGAAGGCTGCACCAGCCTCGATCGGCTGGAGCTGTTCGGGATCGCCGACCAGGACAAGCTTGGCGCCGGTGCGCAACGCTGCCTCGACGAACAGCGCCATCTGCTTCGAGGCCACCATGCCGGCCTCGTCGAGGACGAACACGGTCTTGGCATCGAGTGCGTCCCTGCCATCTTTCCAGCGCAGCTCCCATGACGCCAGCGTGCGGCTGGCGATGCCGGCTTCCTTCTCCAGCCCCTCGGCCGCCTTGCCGGCAAGTGCTGCGCCGACCACGCGATAGCCGGCCATTTCCCACGCCTCGCGCGCGGCCTTCATCATGGTGGTCTTGCCGGCGCCGGCGCGGCCGACGACAGCAGCAATCTGCGCTGCGTCTGCCACATGCTCGATGGCGACGCGCTGCTCCCGCGACAGCTGCGCATGGCGCTCGAAGGTCGCGCGAAGCACCGTCTCCCGGACGCCATGGCTCGTGCGCTGTGAAAGCCAGATCGACTGCTTTGCCATCTCCGCCTCGACGCGGATCAGCTCGCGCGTCGTATAGCGGGCGCGCACCCGTTCCCCGGTTCCGAAATCGACGCTTTCACGTTCGATGCGCAGCAGGTCCGGGCTTTGCAGGATGCGCGCCATCAGCTGCCGGAAGGTCCCGGCATCGTCGACGTAGCGGTGCAGTATCTTGGCGATGTCGCGTTCGTCGAAGACGCTCTTCTCCGAGGAGATCTTGTCCAGCACGACCTCGGGCCGTCGCAGGATTCTGCGGGCGTTTTCTTCGCGTTGCGCCTCAAACAGCTCGATCCGGTCGAGCGCCGGCGTCCATCCCTGCCGCTCGCCCTTGCGTTGGATCGCCTTGGCTCCGACGCCGATATGGGCCGTTGCGACCAGTTCGATACCGCGCTCCGCATAGGAGCGGCCGTCGACGCGCAGATCGATGCCGCCGAGTGCGAGATGCTGGTTCTGAAGGTCGAGCCAGCCGTTGCGTTGTTCGAGAAACTCCTTCTTCTCTCCGGCCCAGAGGCGATACTGGATCTTGCCGGTTTTCGTGCGGAGCGGCTGACCGTCCTCGCCAAGCACGGCGATCTTCTTGGTGCCGAACCCGGTCTCCGTGAGCGGGCGCAGCGTCGTCATCAGATGAACATGCGGATTGCCCGGATCGTCGTGATAGACCCAGTCGGCGACCTGGCCGCGCGAAAGCACCTGCTCGAACACGAATTGGCGCATCAGCGCGATGTTCTGTTCCTTCGTCAGCTCCACCGGCAGCGCGATGATGAATTCCTTCGCGAACTGCGCATCCTCGCGCTTCTCGAAGGCCTCGACCCTGTTCCAGAAGGCTTCTGCCGCACCGGACACCGAGCGGTCGGCGAGCAGCTTGCATACCCAGTCCGGCGCGTCGGGCGGCGCCAAGAATTCTTCATGGGCGAGATTGCGCTTGTTGGAATAGTCGACGGTGCGGGCTTCCATCTCGTAGATCATTTTCGCGCAGTGACGATACGCGGCCGACAGCACGGCGCTGCGGCCATTGCCGCGTCCGATGAGCTGGGGCGTGAAATGTGTGATGGCCACGGCGAAGAGGGCTCCCGGCGAGAAACGAACAGCGTGTTCGTCGGGACTGGAGCCGCCCCCAGCGGGGTCGGAAGCAGAACGTCGCGTCAGCGACGTATTACTGCGCCCTTGGATCCATTCCTTCGGAACGGCGGGATGATCTCAGGCGGCGTCGGCTCTGCCGACTAGCTTTTTTACTAGTCGCCCCTAGCGCGCATCCGGAGGATTCTGGACGAACTCCAGAAACGACCAGATGCAAAAGGCCCAACCGGAATGAAGAGACCATCGTCGAAGATCAGGGAAGAGATCACGAAACTCCAGGACCAGCTCAGGCAGGCCGAGACGCGCGAAGCCGAGCGGATCGGACGCATCGCCCTGAAGGCAGGTCTCGGGGAGATCGAGATCGAGGAAACGGTGCTGCTGGCGGCGTTCGAGGAACTCTCCGCGCGGTTTCGCGATCGCGACGAAAAGGCATCCGGAAAGAGAGGGAACGCCGGCAGAAAGGGCGAGGCGGCCGGGGCCGCGGTGGTCGGGGTTGGCGCGGCTGCGAGCGGCAATAGCGAGGTTTGAGCGCATGCGCCGGTCGACATCCTCCGAGGCCAGAAAGAAAGATACGCGTGAGAAGATCGAGCTCGGCGGCCTGATCGTGAAGGCGGGCCTTCGCTACGAAAAACGCGCGCTGCTGCTCGGCCTGCTGATCGACGCCGGCTCGCGCTTTCGGGTTGATGAACCGGAGCGCGCCCGGCTGTCGGCGATCGGCACGGATGCCTTCGGCAATGACAGCAAATAGGATCCTGCTCGCCGGTTCAGCCGCCACGCTGATGCTCGGCGCCTGCATCGGCATTTCAGGTATCGAGACGTGGCTTGTTACGTTCGGAACTTCGGATGCGGCGCGTCTGATGCTCGGCCGGACCGGCATCGCCCTGCCATATATAGCGGCGGCGGTCATCGGCGTAATCTTCCTCTTCGCCTCGGCAGGCGCGAACGCCATCCGTGCCGCAGGATGGGGCGTTGCTTGCGGCGCGGCCAGCGTGATCGCGATAGCGGTCGCGCGCGAGGCGGTGCGGCTGTCGGCGCTGGCCGATTGCGTGCCGGCCGGCAAAGCGATCCTCTCCTATGTCGATCCGGCGACGATGGTCGGGGCGACGGTCGCGATGATTTGTGGCGGCTTCGCTCTGCGCGTTACGATGCACGGAAACGCAGCTTTCGCGTTGGCTGCGCCTCGCCGTATCCGCGGAAAGCGCGCCGTGCATGGCGAGGCCGACTGGATGTCCATGCCGGCTGCGGCGCGGTTGTTTCCAGACAGCGGCGGGATCGTCATCGGTGAACGCTATCGCGTCGATCGCGACAGCGTTGCGGCGCAATCATTCCGCGCCGACGCGCGAGAAACATGGGGGGCCGGCGGGCGATCTCCCCTCCTCTGCTTCGACGGCTCGTTCGGCTCGTCGCACGGCGTCGTCTTCGCAGGCTCGGGTGGCTTCAAGACTACTTCCGTCACCGTGCCGACGGCGCTCAAATGGGGTGGTAGCCTCGTCGTCCTCGATCCGTCGAGCGAGGTCGCCCCGATGGTCATCGATCATCGAAAGCGCGCGGGCCGCAATGTCTTCCTGCTCGATCCGGGGAACGCGGCGATCGGCTTCAACGCGCTCGACTGGATCGGCCGCTTCGGCAGCACAAAGGAAGAGGACATCGTCGCGGTCGCGACATGGATCATCACAGACAATCCGCGCCAAGCGTCAGCGCGCGACGACTTCTTCCGCGCCTCGGCGCTTCAGCTTCTGACAGTGCTAATCGCCGACGTCTGCCTATCGGGTCATACGGAAGAAAAGGACCAGACGCTCCGGCGGGTGCGGTCGAACTTGTCCGAGCCGGAACCGAAGCTGCGGGAGCGTCTGACGGCAATCCACGACCAGTCGGAATCCGCATTCGTGAAGGAGAATGTCGCGCCGTTCATCGCCATGACCCCCGAAACATTCAGCGGCGTTTACGCCAATGCCGTCAAGGAGACCCACTGGCTCTCCTATTCGAACTATGCTGCATTGGTCTCAGGATCGAGCTTCACAACGGACGAACTCGCGGCCGGCGAGACCGATGTCTTCATCGCGCTCGACCTGAAGGTGCTGGAGACCCATCCGGGTCTCGCCCGAGTCATCATCGGCGCGCTGATGAACGCGATCTATAATCGCAACGGCGAGGTGAAAGGCCGCACGCTGTTCCTGCTGGACGAAGTTGCGCGGCTGGGCTTCCTGCGCGTCCTCGAAACCGCACGCGACGCCGGGCGCAAGTACGGCATCACCATGACGCTGCTCTACCAGTCGATCGGGCAGATGCGCGAAGCCTATGGCGGCCGTGACGCCACCTCGAAATGGTTCGAGAGCGCGTCATGGGTCTCCTTCGCCGCAATCAACGATCCGGAGACGGCGGACTACATCTCGAAGCGTTGCGGCGACACGACGGTCGAGGTCGACCAGACCAGCCGCTCGTCACAAATGTCGGGCTCGTCCCGCACACGCTCCAAGCAGCTCACGCGCCGACCGCTGATTTTGTCGCATGAGGTGATGCAGATGCGGGCCGACGAGCAGATTGTCTTCACCGCCGGCAACCCACCGCTACGCTGCGGCCGCGCCATCTGGTTCCGGCGTGCTGACATGAAGGCCTGCGTCGGCGAGAACCGCTTCCACCGGAAGGAGACCGAGGCGTGATTGTCACCTGGCGTCCAGCCGGCTGGGTGAGCGAGGGGCACCCCTCGTGATAAGGCGGCCGGGCGATCCGGAGGGTCTCATCCCGCGAGAGGATCGCCACCGGCAGGCGGAGACCGCTTGCGGGCTCCGTGAGCGAAGCGAATAGAGCCGTCCGCCGCAGGCGGCTCGCCCAAACCCTCCTGCTCTATGCAGGGCCGGAGCGTGTCCGATCGGTGGCATTTGAATGATCCCGGCAAACAGGACTCAAGCATGAGGGCGTAGTTTCGCCATGACCGAACGGGAGACAGGGCCGGACTTGAGCAACGTCGCCAGATGCAAAAGCCGTCCGCCGAGACGCTTCAGCACAAGGTCCTCATCGTCCGGAAGTTTGAGACGAGGTGCGTCGGTGCGGCAATCGGCGCCGCTCCTGCGTTCCCTCGCAGTTGTGCCGTCATCGCCGTTGAAGCGTTGGGCGCGTTTCATCTGAAGGAGCCGGGCCGCCTCGACAGCATGCTGACGTCTTTCACGGGTCCCGTTGCAGACGCGCTGTCAGCGTCATTCTCGATCTGCGATGCCGGGGCTCAAACCAATTGCGTCGTTGACGGCGACACCTTCCGGCATCAGGGCGAAAAGATCAGGATCACCGATATCGACACGCCGGAACTCAGCCCGCCGCGCTGCGCGCGCGCGAAGCAGCTCGGCGAGGCTGCAAAGCGCCGGCTGCACGCCCTGCTCAATGCCGGCCGCTTCTCGCTCGTCGCCGACTGGCGCGACGAAGACCGGTATGGACGCAAGCCGCATCGTCACGCGCCAGGGCCGCTCGATCGGCGACATACTGGTCTCGGAAGGGCTTGCTCGACGGTGGGACGGATCACGGCATCCCTGGTGTGACTGATGCATCAAGAGCGTGAATCGGTCGGCGTTGATCGATTCACCAAAGTCGTTGGACGTCGCTTCCGGAGGAAGCGAGAATCCGTCCATGCCGAAACCCGAGCCAGGACCGCTTCATCTTCGCCGCATCGATGACTCCCGCAACATGCGACGCTTCTATATGCTGTCCGTTCAGCCAACCTTGTTCGGCGGCGCTTCCTTGATCCGCAACTGGGGCCGGATCGGCACGAATGGCCAGGCGATGATACAGACCTTCGACGACAGTGCGAAGGCGGACGAAGCATTCGGGCGGCTGGAGAGCAGCAAGCGCAGGCGCGGATACCTGGCGCCATAGCGCAGGTGAACGCCGACAATGCTCCCGCAACATGCAGTGAGTCGAGCTACAAAGAGGGCTTACGCCCCTCCTCGAATGCGAGCGCTTCATCGCGCTACCGGATGATGTCGGCCCACGTTCGGCTTCGAGCACCTCGCGCTCTTCGGCCGTGAACAGGCACGCGTGCGAGGTCGGGGCAAGGCTCGTGCATCGACCGGTGGGCCGGCGGACGGACGGACCGAAGAGCCGTAGGATCGGGCGTCAACAGAGAGGAGAACCGCGATCTCGATCAGGGATCGCGTCAGCGTGCCGGATCGAGATCTGGCGCCGACGCCGCACTCTACGCGTCGACGTCGATCCCGTGCTCCTTCAGCCGCACCGCCTCTTCGAGGTGCACGATCTCGTAGTCGTCGGACATGAAACTGTAGCCGCCGTTCCAGACGTCGCCGAGATGGGCCCAGGTTCCGTCCGTCCAGATGGCGATATCGTCGCGGTGGAGGGCTCGTGCTGCCGCGGTTCCGGTAGTGGTCATGTAAGGTCCCTTCGGTTGTGGCTGTCCACTCCCAAGAAGCTGAAGGCCCCGCCTTGCGGCGGAGCCCTCTTGCGGGAGCCTCAGTCCCGGTTGGGCCTGGACCAGATCAGCTGCAGGCCCTCCTCGCCTTCAACCTCGATCAGGGTGGCGTAGATCGGGGCGGGGAAGCTCGGGTCGTCCAGCTTGACCGAGAGGTAGTCGCGCTCCGTCTCCTTCGAGGTCTTCTGCCAGGCGGCGCCGAACTCGGTGTTGCGGCTGTCGAGGATGCGGAAGTCAGGGCCCTTTTCGGAGGTGCGCTCGGCGCGGGCGATCTTGGCCTTGACGTTGAGGTTGAGGGTCTTGATGACGCCGGTGAAGCCGTTGCTGGTGGAGGTGAAGGTGCCGATGGTAGCCATTGTCTCATTCCTTTGTTTCTCGGGCCGCGCCCATCGCGACCTCGATAGCGGTCGACAGACCGGAGGCGATCGACCCGCACCCGAAGGGCCGGAATGAAATGGAGGGCGGCCAAAATCGGCTTTCATGCCTCGCGAGGAATGGCGGCGGAGCCGGCAGGGGAAGAAAGTCGCGAAGGCCGTTGCGGGGATAAGAGCGAGACCGAGCGCAGCGAGATCGGCATTCGGTCAGACCAGCCATATCGAGGACGCAGGTGGGTGTGCCCGTCGCGAAAACGCCCGGAATGAAGACAGGCGACCGGCCACCGGCCTCGCATCCAACCGTGTGACGGCAGCGCGCCATCCAGTCCCGGCTCGCGACAGTGCCGTCAGCCGCAGAGCTCACGCACACCGGGAAATGGCCGTTCCGTGTTCAACTTCACCGGTCGAAACATGGTGCCCCTGCGCAAACCGATGCAGGCGCTAGACGCGCCACCCCATCACGTGGACTAATCCGGCTGTTCGACGCCGCCACCGCCGCACATCGTCGATGAATGCCGGGACCGCGTTGATCTGGCCCCGACCGATGTGACGGATCGCCGAGTGCTTCGCCGCAAGGCGGGGCCTTCAGCGTCAGATCCCGAACGGATCGCCAGCATCGGAACCGGTCATGAAGACGGTGATCGGCTGCGCCGCGACGATGCCGTGCGCGGCCAAAAGAACCAGCGTCGTGGATTGCACCCCGGCGCAGAGGCTCAGCACGCTAAGTCGGATCGGGGATGGCGCATCGCCATCCCCTGTTGCGATCGGAACGTATAGCATCAAGCTGCCTCGGCAACCTGGGCCGCCTGCGGCTGAAGGCCGTGCAGATAAGTCACGGCGCGCTGCGCGTCGGCGGCGGCCGATAAGATCGCCCGCTTGTCGGACTTCAGGAGGGTCAGCCACGATTCCAGGTAACTGGCATGATCGGGCCGCGGCTCCAGCTCCGGTGCGATGCCCAGATCGGCACAAAGGAAGCAGCTGCCGAGTTCAGCAACGCATTCCTCCCGCGCCCTCTCGGTGCGATCTTTTGCATAGCGGCTGAGATCGCGCCCGACCCGTCGGGAGTCCGCCGTCCAATGCACTGTTTCGTGGCTGAGCACCGCAACGTAAGAGGCGGCGTCGCGGAAACTCTCAAACGGCGGCATCTGGATGTGATCGCTCGACGGCGAGTAGAAGGCCGCCGATCCGCCATGCCGGATGACGGCCCTGGTATTGGCGAAGAAGCGGTCGGCGTGCTCGATGCGCTCGACAGGATCGGCTACCGCCTGCGGCCGAACGTGGAAACGATCGGGCAGGCCGTCGATCTGCTCGGTGTTGAAGACGGTGTAGGTCTTCAGGAACGGGATATCGCGCTCGACCTCGCCGCCACGGCCGTCGCTCTCGGTCTTGGTGAAGCGGCTGGCATAGACGACGAGGCTGCCGCTTTCGCCCTTGCGGACGTGGCCGCCAAGTTCAGCCGCCTGCTTGAACGTCATCCACACCGGCGAGGCGAAGCCGCGCGCGACCGCCTCCGACCAGAGGAGGATGACATTCATGCCCGAATAGGGTTCGCCATTGTGGCGAAGCGGCCGGGTTATGCGCCCGGCTGTGTTTGCCACGCTCCAGGGGCGCATCCAGGGCCGGACACCCTTTTCGAGATCGGCAACAATCCGATCGGTGATCCTCGCGTAGATGTCGACTCGCGGCTTCTCTTCTTTCCTGTTCATTTTCCTGAACCTCCGTTTTGGAGGCCGCGTCGATCGCGGCCCCGTCACGGGGTCCGACGGCTGGGGCTACAGGCGAGACCGCGCACCCGGAGGCACGCGACCGCAGGGCGAGAGACGACAGGCCGGAACGAAGTGGAGGACGGCGAAGCCATTGCGCTGTCCGCCGGCCCCGGCAGGACCGCCATCCGGGACGGGGCACGCTCGGCATGCCCCTGTTTCTTCTCGGCCCTTTTCATCTTCTGCGATCGCTGTTGCCTTTGACGGGACATGCGAACAGGCCGGTCCCTCGCGGGACCGGCCTGTTCTGTCGGCCGAAGATGTAATCGGCGGGGCCGGAGCCCCGCCGGGATGGCTAGCCGAGGGCCGCCATCTGGAGTTCGGCCGCCTGGCGGCCGACGGTCTCGCCGGCGTTCTCGACCGGGCGCTCGAAGGGCTTCCAGGTCTCGCCGACGATATGCTCGTAGGAGGCGACGGCGGCCTCGGCCGCCATGCGCAGCGCGTGGGCCTGGAGCGCCATGTCGGCGGCGAACTCGCGCTTTCTCTGCGCCTGGCTGTCGAACCCGACCGGCCCGTCACGATCTTCGTCTCGGGCGTCGTTGGCGAGCTTGGCCGTGGCGTCCCGCGCCTCGGACACCGACCGGCTGTAGAACTGCCCTGCGCCGTGGGCGGAGCCGACATAGGAGCCGACGATGCGCTGGAGATGGATCTGCATGGCCCGGTCGCTCAGGCCTTCGCGGAGCGAGTCGGCCGTCTCGTTGAAGAACCGCTCATGCAGGCTGCGGATGCCGTCGCTGTCGAGGACGGGAAGTCCGAAGCTCTCCGAGATGAGGGCGGTCTGGTTGCTGTCGGGGCAGGAGAGGCGAACCATTTCGATCGTGGAGCCCTTGCGCAGCTGGACGACGCGGGCGGTCTGCCGGGTGCGGGTGGTCTTGGTCATGGGAAAAATCCTTTCCTTCGGTTGCGTCCCTCGGGATCGAGCCGGCCCTTGCCGGTCCCCCTTCGGGTGCGGTCGACCCGAACCGGCGGAAGCTGGACGCTTCAGGGTCCGGGAACCGGCAGGCGAGCGAAGCCGGCTTGCGGACAAGGCGGGCCCGCCCTTCGCTGGAG
Organism: Mesorhizobium sp. NBSH29; assembly: GCF_015500055.1. Taxonomy (NCBI): domain Bacteria; kingdom Pseudomonadati; phylum Pseudomonadota; class Alphaproteobacteria; order Hyphomicrobiales; family Phyllobacteriaceae; genus Mesorhizobium; species Mesorhizobium sp. NBSH29. The sequence continues at coordinate 39,180 of NZ_CP045495.1, read as the reverse complement.
CCCGCCGCGGGACGCGGGCCTGCTTTGCCGAGAATGGCGGCGCCCGGCCGCTCCGCGGCGCGCAGCGGCCTTGAAGCGGCTGGCCGCCGGTTCAGACCGCAGCAAACCCGACGGGGGGACCGGCACGGCAGTGATGTCAGGAAGAGCAGGCGATCTAGGAAGGGCTGAACAGCCCAAGCAGCTCACCTCCCGGCAGACCGCGAACGTCCAGGCACATGCGTTTCCAAATCGCGCGTTCGCCTTTCGCCGCCGACGCGGCCGATCTCATTCGGGAAGAGGGAAGGAACGGGCTCTCCACAACGGATCACCGCTGCGTGGGCGTTCCGCCAGCACTGCGCCGCGCTGCAAGACCGAATGGCGCCAGGACATGCAAGCCGAGCCAAGGCGGCTCGCTCATTGTTGGACCGTCGGCATCAACGCGCAGGTTTCTCAGATGGGCTGGCCCGCGCCTGAAATGCCGCCTTGCGATGACCGTCACAAGCGCGGATGTGATCGGGCCGGTCGGGTTCGACAGTCTGCCGCCAGGACGTCACGCCGACTCGGCGTAGCGCTCCCAGACCTCCGGCCGCCATCGGCGAATGATCGCCTCGATCTCGACGCGATACGCCTCGGGATACTCGGCCGTGGGCCGGCCCACGAGATAGGAGAAGACGGTGGCCATATCCCGGCCGATTTCGGCGTCGACGGCGAAGAGATCCGCGATGTCGAAACCGCCATGGTCGGCAGCGTTCCACCAGGCCAGGACGAAGGAGGCGACCCGACCCGACTGCCCGGTGTCCGACTGGGCGATCTTAAGCAACCGCTCAAAGGCTGTGCGCGTCGTGTTGTCCATCATGGTCTCCCCCGTCGTCAGGAGGAATGTATAGCCGAGATTTCCCGCGGCCGCACGACGCTGGCGTCTCGAAAAATTCCATCGGCCACGGCAATGGCGGCGAGCGCGCGCAGCAGCCTGGAATCAAAGTCATGTCGCGACAGGCCCATTGGCTGGGCGGGCTCCTTCAGCAAGCGCACGAGCGTGTCGAAAAGCTCGGCCTTGCGTTGCACTGTCTGGACGAACCGCCCGGAAGCAGCGAAAGGCTCGCCTTGATATGCCGTATCCCGGCCTCGCCAGATTCCGGTGACGAATGTCTGGCCGGCCGTCTCATGATCAGGAAGCTCGCATGACCAGTCATCGTCGTCGATGGCGAGTTTGCAGGCTTCGTCGACGGACGCGGCGTCATAGGCGCCCTGACGATAGACGGGAAGGTGATAGGTGGTCTCGATCGTGTGGAGTGGCATGATGCTCTCCTGTCCGTGATGGTTGTGATCGCGCGGATGTCAGGCCGCGCAGATGGTCTTGATCCCGAGCAGGCTGCGAAGCGCGGAGGAACTCCGCTATCGGCGCAACGATTGCCTCCAGGTGCCGGCACGGTCACGTCCGGCAAGTGCGGTCGAGAATAGCGCCCGCCTGCTATAGATGGCTCACGCCACACTGCCGCACGGGATCGGACAAGGCGTTCAACTCCGGCGACAGGGGCGATCATGGCCGATGAAAACGACGACTACATCTACGATGAAGTCACCGGCGAATGGCGTCCGGCCTCGGAGATGGCTGCCGCCGCGGAGACCGGGCGTGTCGTGGCGCTCGATGCCGCCGGCAATGTGCTTGCCGACGGGGATTCGGTGGTCCTGATCAAGGACCTCAAGGTGAAGGGCGCCAACCATGCCCTGAAGCAGGGAACCGTGATCAAGTCGATCCGCCTCACTGACAATCCGGACGAGGTCGATTGCCGGCATGATGCCATCAAGGGACTCGTCCTTCGCACGGAGTTCGTACGCAAGCGCTGACCGTTGCCGGCTGGCCGCAATGCCGAGCGTCGGGTTGGGCGTCGACCGTGTCCAGCCAGTTCCTTGCCTTGAATGCCTCGATGGAGGCATCCTGCCGGGCGAGCTTGCGCAATAGTGCATCGATCTCCGGCTGCCGCGCGGCGGTGATCGCAGCAAGGTTCGAACGATATCGTTCGAGGAATGCGCTCGGGTCAGGAGCCCTGCCGCGCCGATAGCCTGACTGTCGACGTCCCAGGTGCGGGATCAGAGCGGTCATGTGGCGGATGATCTGCCGATCTATCAAATCGAGCTGGCGCTGGGTCTGTCGGCGCGCCTCCTCATGCGGAAAAGTTGAGAGCGCTGTTCGGGAGCGCCCTTCATTGCGTCTTCCTTCCCTGCCAGCCGACGAAGCTCGACGGGCCGTCGAAAAGACGGTGACGAGCTTCATCGATGATGAATCCGAAGCGGCCGCCGCTCGTGCCGTAGTCTTCCGAAGGAACCAGGTAGCGGCGGGTGCCACGTTTTCCGGCGCGATCACCGCCCATCGTGGCTACGACCTCGGTGAAGCCGGGCTCATGGTCGGAGCGGATCGCCGATACGACGATCCAGTCATCGGCATGACGCTTGTAAAACTCGCGTTCGTCCTTCGTCGACGACTGGCCGGGTTCCAGCACCTTCCCGTGGATCGCTTCCCACGCCTCCGGATAACAGTTTCGGATTGTGGACTCCGCGCTGGCCCGTTCGAAATCAGAGAAGAGTTCCGGAAAGGCGTGAGCCACGGCCGCCCAATGACAGTCCTCTTCGTACCAGGCCGGCCCGGCGCGCAACAGCGGATGCACCTTCGCATTGCGCTCCGGGCTGAGATGAAATCCGCCATGGCTGGCCGTCGAGTGGAAAGCGACACCATCGGCATGAACGGTAGCGCCCTGCGACGTTCCCCATGGCGTATGTGCTCGCGACGAAATCTCACGCCGGCCGAGGGCCGCACGCTGCCGCTGATGCAGCGCGTTTTCTTCGACGCGGTCACGGAACGCTACCTCGTCGGCCAATTCGCCCGAATGGCCATAAAAGTCCGCCCGTGTCCATTCGTCGAGCGGGCGGGCAATGCGCCAGCCCGTCGCCAGATAGTGCCGACTGTCCTTCCCGGGGACCATGGCGAAAGCGTTGTCGCCGACGAGAGCAACGGGAAAACCGTCGTGGCTGTGGCCAAACAAAACTCTGGCAAATCCGGGGGAAGTGTCATCGCCCAGTGCCGTCTGGAGGATGGCGGTCATGCGGCCGCCCTCCCCTCTACCGAATCCGCCGCGACAGTATCGGCCGTTACCTCTTCAAGGACGGCATTCGGGTAGCGATGCGTGGTGAGCCAAGATTCTGCATGGGCACGGCTCTCGGCAAGATGGAGCAACTCGGCGTCCTCGCCGGGCCGATCGAGAATGCGAACAGACCCGATTGTCGGACGCTCGGTCACGACGAACTTCAGGTCGGTCGAGACCGAGAAGCTTCTGTGGACGGTCAGCACCACAACGCCGCCACCGCCGTAGTTCCCCTCGTGCAGGGTGATACTGGCCGGCAGCACGGTGTCGCCGACACGGCGCGCGGCCTGCTTGCGGATCAGCCGGCCGCCGCTGTTGCGGTTTTCCCAGGCAGCCAGCTTCTTGCGGAAGCGCTCCGGTGGACGAGGCGCCCCGTCGGAATAGGTGACGGTGGAGCCGAGCGGGGCAAGATCGTAGATGAGCTGTGCGGACATGTTTTTTTCTCCTTTAAACTGCTTGGAACGGAACCGCCGCCGGCATTGCTGCCGGCGGCGGAAATCGTTCGGAAGGATGATGAGGGGGGTGAGCGGCTACTCGGCTGCGACCCGGTAGGCTCCCAACTCCTCCTCGGAGGGCTGGTTCTCGCCACCATCGGCGTCGTCACCGACGAAGTCGTGAGCAGTCGGCGACGTCTGGTCGCCATCAAACTCATCCAGATGCTCCGGCGTGTCGCCGGAATCGGCATCTTCGTCGAGATCGGTGGTGGGCACGTTCTTCGCCATCCAGGACGCCAGCACGACCGCGTCGGGTGCGAACAGTGCTGCGGAATGGACGAAGCGCCCTTCCTTGAAGTGCTCGACAAGGGCTGCGCGGGTGTCATTGACGCGAGCGCGCGGCAGGATCGGCGTGTCCTTGCAGGACGCCTCCAAAGCCTGCCGCGACAGGCACGACAGAAACTCTTCCGTGCCCATGTTGGGCAAGAAGCTGTCGGCGCCGACCACCTCACCAGCAACTCGTGCGACAATGCCACTATCGGAACGGTTCTCTCGGCACGACAACACGTCGACCAGCACAGACCGTGCGGCGATGCGCAGCGTGTCCATGTCAAAGTCAAGCTTGCCGTCCTGGTCCAACAAAGGGACCGCATGACGTGAGAGGCTGGCATAGCCATAATAGGCAACGTCATTCTTGCCGGAGGCGACGGAGACGTTCTGTCCGGCAAAGGCGAGCACGAGCAGTGCCATCAGCGTGTCGTCCTCGATTGGCGCGCGAGAAAACGCTTCGTGGAGAGCATCGGTGCGTAAATCTCCAATCATCTCGTTGCCCTTGCGGGTCACATCGGGACGCGACTTCGCAGCGATCACCCCATCATCGGCGTCGGCAGTATCCACCACTCCGTTCATGCCCTTGGCCTTCTTCGGTGCCGGCATGCGATAAGCCACCGACTGAACGCGCCCATCACGGTCAAGATACATGGCCGTGCAATCGGATTTACCCGGCTTGCCGTAAACCCGCTCGGCCTTGGGCGGAAGCTTGGGCTCGCCATACTGGCCGACCTCAGCGATCACGCCGCGCTTCGGCAGGTGATTGGCCATCCACTCCTGCTGGGCGCCGAGGAAAGCCTCGACATCGGTGGTGTAGCGGCTGTCCTCGTCGGCCGGCGCAAACAGGTCTTCGACCCAGGCGATGCCGTAGGCTTGCGCCAGATCGTCCCCGAAGCTGGCATGTCGCGCAAACATTCGGGTCTTGGTCAGACCCTGCGCAACGCTCCACCACGACACCTGCGGATCGGCCTTCGACGGCTTGTGCTTCTTCCAGACCTCCTTCTGATCGTCGAGCGAGGCGGAAGCGATCGTGCGAAGCTGCTGCTCGTTCGGCATGTCGCCCTTCGCCATATGGTCGAGCATGGCTGGTTGGACATTGGCGAGAAGCCGCAGCTTCCTGATCTGACGCACCGGCAGAGCCAGTGCGACACCGATCGCCTCCTCGGTCCAGCCGAGCGCGACCAGGCGCTCGATCGCCCGCCACTGGTCAACCGGATTCAGCGCTTCGCGCGCGATGTTCTCGACCATCGAACGCATCGCCCCGTTGTCATTGGCGGCCTCGACGACGAGCACATCGATTTCCTCGAGCCCAGCCGCGATGGCTTGCTTTACGCGGCGGTGGCCGGAATCGATGATGAAGCCATTGCCGCCGCCGGTCTCGGCCGCGATGATGGGAGGCTGGACGAGGCCGACGGCCTTGATCGTCGCGAGAAGCAACGCGTCCGCCTGCGGCGTGGATTTGGACTGGCGCGCCTTGTCGGGATTGTCCTTCAACGCGCGCGGATCGACCTTTATGAGGTGCATGGGATATTCTCCTGTTCGGGTTTCCAGACCAGCCCGCTCGGGCGGTCCTTCCTCGTCTTCATCTCGAAGACATCCCCCCGCACGCGGAGCGGACGAGCCGGTGCAACTGCGGGCGAGCATCCCTGCCCGGCCGGCCAAGCGGGGCTGACAGCCCTGCGCGGGACGCCGCGGCCGGGATCGCGAGAGGCGCGGTTGAGCGGAAGCGCCACCGGTTCGGCCGATCGGCGAACCGGGTTTTTTCCCCTCTCCTCTCCCTTCCCCTCCGCACCTCACTATTCCCATTGAATGCCGCTTTAACAGACGCTATATTGCGTCATATTAATTGGCATCGATAACGGCAGGAGGCGGCTATGGGTCTCGTCCAATATTCCGACAACGGCCTCTTCGCACCGCGCAAGATCGCGGAAGCCTTCCGCACGACCAGCGAGGAAGTCGCCCGAACAGCGGGGCTTGGCAGGGACGCGGTCCAGCGCAAGGACCGCATTCGATCCGACAAGACCCAGCGCCGGCTGCGCGAGATGGTCGAGGTGATCAACAAGGTCGAGCCGCGTTTCGGTTCGCAGCTGATGGCCTATGCCTGGTATCGCTCGGAGCCGCTGCCGGGTTTCTCCGGCCAGACGGCGATGCAGCTCGTGCGCAGCGGCCGTGCCGACGACGTGCTGGAGTATGTCGACGCGGTCGACGCCGGCGTGCACGCCTGACACGGTGCTGTATCGTGGAAAGCTCTATCGGGCGCTGAATCCCATCTATGCGCGCGAACCGCTGTCGGGGCGCGGCGCGGAACTCTACGGTGGACGATTCAATCCCAAGGGCGTGCCGGCGCTCTACGGGTCGCTGTCGGTGATGACGGCGCTGCGTGAAGGCAACCAGGTCGGCAATCTCCAGCCGACGACGCTCGTTTCCTACGACGCTGAGATCGACGATCTGTTCGATTGTCGGGATGACCTTGCTCTCAAGGCGAGGGGAATGGACGCCGCTGCGCTCGCCGACGGCACATGGCGCGACGAGATGAAGGCGAGCGGGGAAGCACGAACGCAGGCGTTCGCCCGCAGGCTGATCGCCGGCGGCTATCAAGGCTTGCTGGTGAGAAGCTTCGCCCCAGGTGCTGCCGCCGACGATCTTAACTTGGTGCTTTGGAAATGGGGCGATGCGGCGCCTGCCCGCGTGATCCTGATCGACGACGAGAAACGCCTGTCGAGATAGCTACTTATGCAGCTTTCCGATCAGCTGGCCGGCCATTGCTGTTGCCGGCCAAATCGTCCGAGTCTGCCGCGAGAGCTTTGTCGACGTCGGCGAGCTGCTCGAGCTTCATCGCAAGCTCGGCTTCGAAGGCGAAGGCTTCACCCACGCGCGGTCAATACGACGCAAGGCGCTTGTGGGCGGCGTCGAGCCGCCGGCGATAGTTCTCCTGCTCACCCTCGAAATCGGCAAGAGCATGCTCAAGCCGGGCGATGGCGCCGATCGGCGTCGTGGTGATGGAAAGCTCGACCTCATGCTCGGCGCCGGTGCGTAGCAGCATGGTGGCGTACTGGAAGCCATCCTTCCCGAAACGCTCACCGGAGAATTTTAGATCGAAGCCGCCGACTGAGGCGATGACCGTCTCGCCGTCCTGCTGGAGCTGTACAAGGGTCAGGATTTCCTTCATCAGCGCGCGGCCGGCGAGCTTTCGTACGTCGAACGCCTCGCCAGTCACGGTCATGGCGAAGGCATCGCCTGTCGTTGGCGCCAGACGCTCGATGTCCTGCGCAATCTCGCCGATCCTCCGGGTCGCAAGTTCGATGTCGCGCTCGGCGTCGCGGATCTGCCGGCGGATCGCATGCTGGTCATCGATATGGGCGGCGCGCAACCGGTCGAGGCGGGCGATCTCGGCTTCCAGCCCCGCCTTCCGCATCAGGCGTTGATCGCCCGATGCAATAGCCTTGGCCATGGCAAACTGGTTCGCCTGCCCCTCGCCCATGTCTTCCAGCCGGCGAATGCTGGTGTCGCCGGAGAGTGCGGCGGCAATAAACCGGGCCTTGCGCTCATTGTTCTGCCACATGGTCGCGTCGAGCGAGCCGAGGGTCGCGTAGGCATAGAGGCCGACCTCGTCGTGCTGGTTGCCCTGCCGCACGATGCGGCCTTCGCGCTGCTCGATCTGGGAAGGCAGCCAGGGCACATCGAGATGGTGGAGCGCCTTCAGCCTCGCCTGCACGTTAACGCCGGTGCCCATGGTCTCTGAACTGCCAATCAGCACGCGGACCTTGCCGGCGTTGAAATCGTTGAACAGGCGCTGCTTGGCCTCGGATTTTTTGAAATCCTGCATATAGGCAATTTCCGAAGCGGGAACGCCCATGCGGACCAGTTCGTCGTGGATCCAGCGATAGGCGGAGAAACCCCGGCTCGCCTCGACATTGATGGTGCCGAGATCGGAGAAGACCAGTTGGCCGGCGCCCGATCGATCGAACGGCTTGCCGTCCTTGCGGACATATTCGTTCTCTGCCGTTTCCCGCCAGATGCGAAAAGCATTCTGGATGAGGGCATTGAGCTTGTTGGCCTCTTCATTCTCCATGTCCTGATCTACTAGGCGCAGATCAATCGCCGCATGGCGGCCATCGGTGATGACGGAGAGCAAAATATCGTCGCCGGGCTGGGGCGGCCCGTCGCGCAACTCGATCGCCTTGATGCGCTGGTCGAGGTGTCGCTGATAGGCCTTGAAGGCGGCGGTCGGCTCGGCCGTGATGATCTGGCGCTTGCCGCCTGCAATCTCCGGCACCTTCACATAGGCGCGCAGATCGACCGGCTGGACGACGTCCGCGAACGACCGGAACATGGCGATCAGTTCGGGGACGTTGACGAACTGCGCGAACCTCGTGACCGGTTTGTATTTGCCCGACGGCTGGAGCTCCAGTTCGGTGCTTGTATCACCGAATGTGCTCGCCCAGGCGTCGAACTCGTGCAGGCCACGCTGCGACAGGGCCGCGTGATCCATCAGCCGCTGCACCGTGAACATCTCGCCCAGCGTATTGGTGATCGGCGTGCCGGATGCCAGCACGAGCGCCCTGCCCGGGTTCTTCGTGTCGACAAAGCGGGATTTGACGAACAGGTCCCAGGCTCGCTGCGAGCCGTTCGGATCGACGCCCTTAAGCGTCGACATATTGGTCGCGAAGGAGAGTTTTCTGAACTCCTGCGCCTCGTCGACGATGATCTGGTCGACGCCGATCTCGGCAATGGTCAGCAGATCGTCCTTGCGGGTCGAGAGCGCCTCCAGCCTTTCCTTGTGGCCCTCCTTTATGCGCTCGATGCGCTTGCGCGACAGCCGGTCATCGCGGTCGACCTTGGTCAGCAGCTCCTCGTAGAGCTCGAGTTCGTCTTGGATCATCTGCGCCTCGAACGCCGATGGCACGGCGATGAAGCGGAAGGCCGAATGCGTGATGATGATCGCGTCCCAGTTTGCGGTTGCCGCGCGCGACAGGAAGCGGTGGCGCTTCTCCTTGATGAAATTCGTCTCGTCGGCGACGAGGATGCGGGCGTTCGGGTAGAGCGCCAGGAATTCGCGGGCGGCCTGCGCCAGGCAGTGGCCGGGCACGACCAGCATCGCCTTGTTGATCAGCCCGAGACGGCGCTGCTCCATGACAGCGGCGGCGATTGCCATGGTCTTGCCGGCGCCGACGGCGTGCGCGACATAGGTGCTTCCGGAAGAGATGATGCGCCAGATAACCCGCTTCTGGTGTCCATAAAGAGAAAGTGTGCAGCAAGCGCCCGGTAGCTGGAGATGATCGCCGTTGAAGGCTCGCGGCGCGATGTTGTTGAACGTGTCGTTGTAAAGCCGCGCCAGCCGGTCGGTACGATCAGGGTCGGACCAGATCCAGTTCTGGAAAGCGGTCTTGATCTTTTGCAGCTTCTCCTTGGCCGCTTCCGTCTCGACGGTGTTGAGCACGCGGCGTTCGGTGTCGCCATCCTTCACCGTGTCGAAGATCTGCGGGATGGAGGAATTCAACGCATCGGACAGGAGTTGCCCCGCGTCGCGGCGATGTGTTCCCCATTCCGTGGTGCCAGCGGCGCTCCACCCGAGCTGACGGGCATTCACCGTCCAGCAGGCGAGTGCTGGCGTGTGATGGATGGTGATATCGGCGTCCATCGCCTCCCTGACGAAGGCGACGATATCGGCGGCTGGAATCCAGGGTGCGCCGAGACGCGCGGTGATGTCCGAAGGCCGAAGGTCTGCCGGTTGGACCGCCTTCAACGCCTCGACATTGCGGGAGAAGGCCGGATCGAGCGTCGTGGCGGCCTCGGCCGCGACGAGCTTGGTGCGGACGGCGCCTGAGAGATAGGCATCGGCCGTCTGCCACGCCCCGGACGAGGGATCCTGAAAGATCGCCTGCCCCAGCTCGTCGATCACCTCGGTGACATCCCGATGGAGCAGTTCGGCGATGTGATCGGGATCGACATGCCCGCGCTCGTTCAGAACGACCGCGAGCGCATCGGCTGCGCTGGTGATGACCGGCGGCGGGGGTGGCGCGATGACGCGCTCGGAAAAGATCGGCCCGGGTCTGGCCGTGTTGGTCTCGATGTCAAAATCCTCGATCGAGGCGACCAGCCAGCAATCGGGATCGTCAAGGAACGGCTGGATGTTGGGACGGCGGTGGGTCTCGCGGACCTCACCGGTCTCGCTGTCTTCCGTCGTGGAGACCGTGGTGAAATTGATGGGGCCGAATTCGCGCACGAAGCTCGACCAGGCAATGCGCAGCCTGACCTGCGCTGGCTTCCACGGCCGGTCGAACTCCTGGGCCTTCAGCACTTCGCGTACGGCGTCGCGGATCGGGACCAGCTTGCGGATGATGCGGACATGCTTTTCCGGGATGCCGTCGCCCGTCCTGCCCTTCCGAATCTGGATCGTCACAGGCTCGCCGTCCACCAGCTGCATCAGCGCGGTGTTCTGGCCGATGAAATAGCTGCCGTCGCGGATTGCCGCGCCATCGGCGGCGTTACGGACCGGCGCCTCAACCTGCTCGTCAGCGTCCGCTCCAACCTCTTCAGGCTCGCTGTCATAAATGGCTTCCGGAAGGAGATGCATGGCAGCGGTCAACGCCGCGTCGAGGTTCGTCCCGGGATGAGGCAAGCAGGTATAGGTCTCGCCGAAGGGGCCAGTCCTCAGGGCGTGCTGCCCAAGGACAAAGTCAGGATGCCGGGCAAACCAGCGGTTGACGCGTATCGCCCCTTCATCCTTCGACGCCGGGCGCACCTCCTCAAGGTCGAGCCAGGAGACATCTCCTTCCGGTTCATCCTCTTTGCGCTTGCGAAAGAACAGGACGTCGACCACGACATCCGTTCCGGCATCGGCGCGAAAACTGCCCTCCGGCAGGCGGATGGCAGCGATCAGATCCGCCATTGTGGCGATGTGCTCGCGGGCGCGGGCATCGGCCTTGTCCATCGTGCCGCTGGAGGTAACGAAGGCGGCAAGTCCGCCCGGCTTCAGTCGAGAGACAGCCTTTGCAATGAAGTAGTCGTGCAGCCGGAAGCCATTTGAGCGATATGCGGGGTCGGACCGGACGATCCTGTCCGAGAACGGCGGATTGCCGATCGCCAGATCGAAATGTTCGGCCAAGTCGACCCGCGCGAAATCCTGGTTGAGGATGCGGGCGTTTGGTTGAAGGAGGCGGGCGATCCGTGCCGTGACCGGATCGATCTCGATGCCGGTGACTTGGCTGGCATCGCGCAAAACCTCCGGCATCAGCGCCGGAATCAGACCCGTGCCCATGCCAGGCTCCAGCACGCGGCCGCCGCGGAACCCCAGCCGCTGCAAGCCGGCCCAGATCGCTCGAATAATGTATTCCGGTGTGAAATGGGCATACTGGGTGCAGCGGGCCAGCGAAGCGTAGTCCGCCCCGTCGACGGCTTCCTCCAGCTCGATGCCGATCCCCTCCCAGCCCTTGCGGAAGGTCTGCGCGCCGGGGCGGCGGAATACGCCGTTCGCCAGTTCTGAAGCTCCAAAGCCGGTGAACCGGATCAGCGCTGCCTGTTCCTGGGGCGTGGCAGGCCGCTGCTGGTCGACGATATCGGCGGCGAGCCGTATGGCGGCGAGATTGTTACGAGCCCGGTCCCGCCAGGTTTTGGCAAGGCCGCGGGTCGCCGCGAGTTTGAAGTTTTCGCCCTTGTCGACCAGGTGCGCTCGAGCGGGCGATGCGGCCGCGGCGATTGGCATGGCCGGCGCCGGTGAGACGGGAGGCGGATCGTCATCGTCCGGACTGTCGGCGAAGGACGTCGAAAACGCCGTCACCCCGATGCCGAGGCCCGAGGATAGCGCCGTGTTTCCGAACAGGTCGAGCGTGAAGGGGTCGTCATGGGACATGGGAAATCTCCTGGGATTTTTGGGCGCGCGCGTTTCCCGCGGACGGCGGTTTCGGCCGCGTGAGAGGCTGGCGTGGGGGGTGAAGGGGCTAGCGGGTGATCAAGGACAGCGAGACTTCCGTCTCGGTCAGCTGCACGTGCAGATGCGTGCAGCTGAAGTCCCGGTCGAACAGCGGGATGAGCCTTTCGGCGTCGATGAATTCGATCCCATCGTCACCGCCGAAATGGCGGTGCTTGTAATGAAACCAGTCGGGATTGCCGACCGGGTGGCACTCGTCGGAATAGAACACGAGCGGGCGGTCACCGTCGGCGAGTTTGCCGTTCGACATGATGTAGACCCCCTGGTCTCCGACCAGCCAGAGGCCGGGGATCTCGCCCTTGCCGGGCTTGAGGCCGTAATACGGGTTGCGGAATCCGCCATTGGCGGCGGCATCGGTCTTTCCGCGTTCGATGACCTTGCGAACGCCGAGTACGGGAAACGTGAACATTGCCGCCCCTCTCACGCCGCGATCGCGTCGGGGAGGGTGCGCAGATGCACCGGGAGCTTGGTGGAGATCACTTCGTCGGTGAGATCGTCGAGCAGACTCAGCGTCGTGCCCCGGCTGCCGCCGTATACGGTGATGGTGCGCTTGCCGCGTGACGGCTCCGGCCAGCGTTCACCGGCATAGCTGCGATAATTATCATGGGTCGCGCTCCAGATGTGATCGAGGCGCTCGGTCCGCGTCATCGCCTTCACCGGCCGAGATTCCCGGTCGACGATCGCGACACGCATCCGGTCGGGCGAGGGCTTGTCGGAAAGATCGCAATAGCCGTGGAAGTGGCGAAGCTCGCCGTCTATCGTCAGCGCGAAGAAGACGCTGGTGACGCTGTCGGTCAGGAATTCGCGCATCGCGAACATGTCGCCGCGCATCCAGAATGGCGGCAGTATCTCGAACATATAATCGTGGTCCACCGCGCCGATTTCGAACCATTCGCCGGCGTAGAGTGCGCCGGCATCGTCCTGCCAGCGGTTGGGCCGCTGCGCATGACGGTCGAACATGCGGAACATCTGGCACCGGTCGGGGACGCCCTGGAAGATCTTGCGGATTGAGGAGAGGTGAAGCATGGGAGCGGCTCCTTCGGCCTTGCCGGGGCTGGAGCGCGGCTCATCCTTCCGATTTCGCCGTCAATTCAACCCTTCCTGACCACTCCCCGCGGCCGCCTCTCCGTCCGGCCGGGTCAAGGGCCGCGGAACGCGGGCGAAGCTTCACCCTTGACGCGGACGGCGGGCATGCGGCAGCCGGGTTTCCCCTCTCCCCTCTCCCCTCTCCCCTCACCCGTCTCTCTCCCTCCCTCTGAACGCATGCAGTTCTTCGTTCCAATCCTCGTGTGCAGGCGCCAGCCGCTCGTAGCCGCAGCCCGCAGCAACGGCGATCGCCTCGATACGGCCGGCATAGACCTCGCCTTGCGCATTGTTATCGGTCGCCGCAACGAGCTGCACATTGGGACGGGCGGCAAGCACCCGAATGGCCGCTTCAGTGGCCGGCGCCCATCCGCCACCCGTGCTGATATAGAGGCTGTCGAAGCGGAGGTTGTCGATCGCGGCGAAGCTCATCGCGTCGATCGCCGCCTCGGTAATGCAGAGGCGGGTGGCGCCGATCGGCCCGAGGCGGAACAGGACCTTTGCGCCGCCGCTGGCAAAGCCCCGCCATTCCGGCCCGCGTTCTTCCCAGCCGGTAACGGCGCCGTCATCATCGACATGTGCCGCCCACATGCTGCCGCGAGGCCTGCGCATTTCGCAAAAACGGGACAGTCGTTCCGCTAAGTCGCGGACAGCTGTTTCACTAATTCCCGGACAGCAGGATGGTGTCGGTCCTCAGTTGCCTGATTGAAGTCATTTGCGATTGATTTCGCCGTTTTCGTCGCCGGTCAAGGGCGGCGGTGTTTTTTGCTTTCTCATGCTGTCCCCTTCGAGCGCGATGCGATGGGCATTGTGGATGATCCGGTCAAGAATGGCGTCGGCAATTGTCGGTTCTCCGATCATGCTGTGCCATTGCGCGACGGGGAGTTGCGCGGTGATCAGCGTGGATTTCCGGCGATAGCGCTCCTCGAAGATTTCCAGAAGATCGAGACGTTGCTGGTCGTTCAGTGTGTGGGTGCCCCAATCATCAAGGATCAGCAGTTGCACCCGGGCCAGCTTGTCGACGAGCCGCGGGAAGCGTCCATCGAGGCGCGCCAGGCCGAGATCCTCGAACAGACGCGGCATGCGCAGATAGAGCACCGAATGGTCGAGCCTCGCCGCCTGCCGTCCGATGGCGCAGGCCAACCAGGTCTTTCCGGTGCCGGTCTGCCCGGTGATGATCAGGTTCTCGTGGGCCTTCAGCCATGCGCCCTGGGCCAGCGATAACGTGTTGCGCCGATCGAGACCGCGATGGGCGGCGAAGTCGATGTTCTCGATGCAGGCATCCGCAAAACGCAGCCTTGCCGCGGCGAGCCGATTGGTCAAACGCTTGTCGGCGCGGATGGCTGTTTCACGATCGAGCATCAGGCCGAGCCACTCATCGCGACTGAGCTTATCGGCGTTATTCTGTTCGGCCAGTTCCCGGTAGGCAGTAGCCATTCCGCCAAGGCCGAGGGCCTGCATCTGGTCGAGAGTGGGATGTGTCAGCACGTGTCTGTTCCTTCCTTCATTGATAATAGGAGCCGCCGCGAATGTTGGTGTGCGGCGGTGCTGGTTTGACAGGCGCTGCCGCGGGCGGCGCGCGGTCGAGGCCGGATTTGAGGATGGCGCTGACGGAGGAGTAGGTGATCGCGTTGATCATCAGCGCGCGCTCGCAGGCCGCCTCCAGTCGATCCCGTTCATAGCGCCGGGCCAGCGAGAGGATGCCGAAGGCGGAACGGAATCCCTGCTCTGGGTGAGGTCGATCGCGCATCATGCGCTCGACCAGAATGGCCGTGTTGGCGCCGATGCTGGCCGCCTGCCGGATCAGGCTCGCCGGCGTCGTGTTGGCATAGCGCTGATGGGCCTTGGGCATATGCTCGTTGACGGTGACATGGCCGGAACGCTGCGAGCGACGGACATGACTGGCGACCCGCTTGTGATCATTGAAGATCTCGACCACCCGGTGGGTTAGCCGCACGTCCACGCGCCGGCCGATCAGCGCATGCGGCGCCGAATAGAAGGTTCTGTCGACCTCGACATGGTAGTCGGGATGGACCTTGGCCGATTTCCATTCCGCGTATTCGAACGGCGCCGCCGGCAACGGCGACAGCGCCGAGCGCTCGATCTCCTCGAACATCTCCCGGCGGCTCTTGCCGACATGGCGCATGGGCCGGTTATTCAGGTCTTCCAGCAGCACCGCGATGGCGGCATTCAGATCGGCAAGGCTGAAGAAGCGCCTGTTGCGCAGCCGGGCCAGGATCCAGCGTTCGACGATCAGCACCGCGCCCTCGACCTTTCCCTTGTCGCGCGGCTTGCGGCTTCGGGTCGGCAGGATCGTCGTGTCGTAATGTTCGGCCATGGCGGCGAAGGTCTGGTTGAGCGTCGGCTCGAACCACAGCGCCTTGACAACGCCCGCCTTCAGATTGTCGCAGACGATCGCCTTCGGCACGCCGCCGAAGAAGCTCAAGGCCCGGCACTGCCCCTCGATCCAGTCGGGCAGCTTCTGACTGAAGCTGGCATGAGCGAAGGTGAAGGACGACGCGCCCAGCACGGCCACGAAGATTTGCGCCTGGCGGATGAAGCCGGTATCGGGATCGACAATGGACACCGTTTGGCCGGCATAATCGGTCTGCATCACTGCGCCCGCCACGTGACGGTTGCGGAATGTCGCGCTCGTCCGGCGCTGGAACGCGCCGAACCTGTCGCAGAACCAGGTGTAGCCATAACCGTCGGGATGGGCGGCGCGATATTCCTGCCAAAGCAGCGTCAGCGTCACGCCCTTGCGCTTCAGCTCGAGCGCGATCATCGCCCAATCCGGCTCGCTCAGATCCTGCGGCGGACGGCCCACCCGCCGGAACAGAAGCCCTTCAAGCGCCGCATCATCGTCACAGCCAGGCGGCAGCGGCCAGCCGCAAAGCCCCGCCTCTCGCGCTCGCAACAGATAGGTCGAAACAGAGGTCTTGCTGATCCGCAGCCGCTCCGACACCGCACGCACTGAAAGCCCATGCTCATGCGCCAGCCGCAGGATCGATCGTATGTCCTTCACGCTCGTTCGTCTCGCTTGCTTCCGTCTTGGCATGGCCCCTCTCAACCCGATGGTGAGAGGGCAAAATGTCAGAACGGCGCTCCCGAGAACCGACCGTCATATCCGCCCCGAAAACTGTCCGGGAATTAGCGGAATCACTGTCCCGTATTTACTGAAATCGCTGTCCGCGATTTACCGGAATCGGTGTCCGCGATTTAGTGAAACACGCAGCGAGGCCCTTCGCGAAGCCGATCGTGCTGGATCGCGGCGCGGAGGACGGTATCCGGAAGACCACGTTCATCGCGCAGATAGCGCCAGGTCATGGAGCTCCGCCATGGCCTGCGTCTCGCACTCCATCGCTCGTGAACGCCGAGATGCGGATCGCGCTCGCGGGAGCGCCTCGTCCAGACGGGTTCGCTGGGCACGAACCCGACCAGTTCCAAGACCCGCTGGAGCACCTCTGCGAAGCCGATGTCGTCGAGATGCTCGACAAGCGAGAACACGTCGCCCTTGACGTCGGAGAGAGGATCGAACCAGCCCTTGCCGTCATGGATCACGATGATGATCTCTTCACCCCGCCGGTATTTGACAGCCTTGCGTGTGCTCTCTTTCAGATCGATCGCAAATCCGGCCTTCTCGAGCACGGCCGCGCAGGGAACGCGCTCCCTCAGCTCCTCAATGTCTCTCTTTTCCATTTCTCTTCCCGACACGCCTCCGGGTCGGACCTTTCCCGCTCAAGTTTCCTCTTCCCGCACCTCGCGGGACCATCCCCGCCTCCGCGAAGAGCGAAGGGGGCAAGGGCGCGTCTGGCAACTGATAAAATATGCAGGGCGCGCAGCGCCGTGACATCAACCAGACGCGGCGCAGCGTCCCTTGCGGCCGCCCGCGCGCGAGCGGTACACGCCCGTCAGGGCGAACCCGGCTCAATGAGCCGGGCCGTACTGGTGGGGATCGTACTCATGGACGATGACCACGTCGGCGTCATCGAGTTCGTCACTCGGCAGCACGCCGAACTCTCCATCGACCTGGAACAGTGTGACCGGGACCATCAGGGTGCGGGCGAGCTGGAACGCGTGGGACTGGGCGAGGGAAAGATCGTGCGACATTTGAGGGCTCCACCTTTGAGCGAGGCCGATCCCCGCTCGATGGCTCCGTCAGTGTCCTCAACCGGCCGCGATCACCGCGCAGGCGAAGCCGCAGCGGCGGCATGCTCCGCATAGCCGACCCCTGGCGGGTTGATCGTGGAAGGCCGGGCGGAGGACCAGGAAAGCCATCCATGGAGAGCGGGGTCGGACTTGCTCCGAAGGTGGTCCGTGCCCTCTCGCACGCTCTTTTCCCGGATGCCGAACCACAATGCCGCACCGGGGACACATCCGGTCCGGTCCAGCGCCTCAGGTTGAAAAGACGGCTTCCGTGCCGTGCCGAAGCGATCTCGGCGCGGCCGCCAGTTCAATCGTCATGGCTGCGAGAAGCCTCTCCGCGTCGCGTCTCATCGTCGACGATCGCCTGGACCACTGCGATATCCATATGCGAACGAGGCGAGATCCTCGCGATTTCGGCCGCCACCTTGGCATGCTGATAGGCAACGGACCTGACTCACGTTCAGCCGTTTTCGGACTTCGACGCTGACGCGATGCGTCTCACCCAAGACAAGATGCTGGAATTACGTATCGGGGAGCGGCACCAAATGCCTCGCGCTATCGCGTGCAAAGTTTTCCTCGACCTATTTGCCGACGTGCTCAAATACGATCGAAACACTATCCTTACCCACCGCGAAAACGTCATAGCTGGCTTCGGGATGGCTGCCCATCCCAAGGGAGCCTTTGGGCATACCCGGCACCGCCAAGCCCGCGATCGGCGGCCGCTCTTCTAGCAGACGCGCAATCGCATGGAGCGGCACATGCCCTTCCACATAATAGCCGTCAACCATCGCGGTATGGCACCCCTGCAGCTTGTCCGGAATACCGAGAGACTTTGTCATCGGCCCCAAATCGTCACTGTCATGCAATGTGACCCGATAGCCCGCCTGGCGCAGCGCGGATCGCCCACGCGCCGCAGCAGCCGCACCACGGGTTCTTATGCACCGCCACGGCAGGTTTAACGGCGGCTTGCGCGCCGGTTGCCACCGTTGCCATCAGCAGCAGCAGGATTCGCCTGTTCATGATTAGCGCCTTTCATGTGAACGCGGTCGGACTTCATGCGTCGGAACGCAACATGGAGGAGGAGGGCAACCGCGTGACGGCATTAACTTCATTTGAAGAATTAGCAGTTTTGAGGTGCCGGGGACGGTAGGCTATATTAATCGGGATTCTACGGCCGGTCAGTGCGACGCCCTTCTTGAAGAGCCAGCCACCGGACCTCCTAGCCCTAGGCGTGCGCGCCAGCAGAGCGAAGGACACAACCAGCGTCGCGCCCAACTCTTTGGTCAGCGACTCAAGACGCTGGGCGACATTGACGGCATCTCCGAACACCGTGAACTCGTCGTGGCTGCCGCTATCCAGCACGCCGCCGATCACCATTCCGTAGTGAACACCAATTCCCGCCTGAAAGGTCGCATGATCGACTGTATGGAAGGGCTGCCACGCCTGTAACCGATCGCAAAGCTCCAAGGCGCAGCACAAGGCCCGCTCGGCATCGTCATCCCGAGCCGCCGGCTGGCCAAACACTGCCATGACGCCATCACCAATAAATTTATCGACGGTGCCACCGAAGGCAAAGACCGTACCCGCAACAAGCTGCCGGTATTCAGTTAGCACGTGCGCGAGGTGTGCTGGCGAAGCATGTTCTGCGTAGCTCGTGAAATCGCGCAAGTCGACGAACATGATCGCCGCAGGGCGTCTTTGCAGGGCGAGCGAGCGACCAGCCTCCTGCAGCTCCGCGACAACGAATGGCGAGAAAAATCGCGAAAGATTGTGCCGCCAGCGATCGATCCTGTGCGTTTCACGACGCGCGCGTTGGTGGTCCACCGCCAGGAGGCCGGCCGACATCGCGGTCAATCCGAACGTCAGGGCAAGGCCGGAATCAAGGCTAAGAAAAACCGGCCAGAATGTGCCGGGAGCCTCCGGCTCATGGCGCCAGGCCATCAACGCGAGCATGACGAGCCAGGCGCAGAAAACCACGGACGAGAACAGAACGATCAGGCGCCCTCGCAGGGTCATGCCAACATGGCTTAGGAATAGAAAAGGTATGACAAGGCTAGCCGTCGTCAGTCCGTGAGGCTGTGAGACGAGCGCGCCCAGAATATGCTCATAGAGAACGGCCGTGACAAAAACCGCGTCCAGGATCACCCAATAGAGCTGTTGAGCCGGCGGGTCTGTGCGCCAGAGCGAGAGCGCCGACAGCAGTGCACAGGCGAGCAGATAAACCGCAAGCGCGGGTACGAAGAACAATATCCCACGGCCGCTGCCGACGAAGATCAGCGCGACCGCGGCCAGAACGGCCGCCGTCCGCAGGTAGAGTGACATGATCCTGAGGTCGGCGCCCAGATTGCACGCGATCCCGCGAATATTTACGAGCAGTTGCCTCAAATTGGCAGCATGCAGATAAGCCAGCACGTTCATGTCGCGACTTGAGGGGGACCTCGCCGCGGTCCCAGAGGCCGCGGCAAGGAATTCCTTACTTGATTTCAACGACGGTGATGCGGCCGTTGACGCGGTCGGCTATGAACTCGATCGCCTGCCCCGGCTTGACCTTTTCAAGCATGGCGTCGTCCGCGACGACAAACACCATCGTCATGGCCGGCATGTCGAGATTCTCAAGCGCCTCGTGCTTGATGGTGATTTTCTTCTGTTTAGCGTCCACCTTGGTCACCTCGCCCTTGGTGAACTCGGCGGTAAAACCCGGTTGCGCAGCGGCGAGGCCAAGCATCGCCGCGAGTGCCATTTTGCGTAGGATCATGCGTCTTCTCCTGTATGGATTGTCGAGTTACTTGCCCGAGACTTTCAGAGCCCCCTTCATTCCAGACTCGTAGTGGCCAGGAATGAGGCAGGCGAACGAGAACTCGCCGGCGTTGGCGAAGGTCCAGAGGATCTCGCCGCGTTCGCCGGCCTTGAGACGGATCGCGTTCGGGTCGTCGTGTTCCATTTCCGGGAACTTGGCCATGACTTCCTTGTGCTCCATGACGGCCTCGTGCGTATCCATCACGAACTCATGATCCTGCTCGCCGCTGTTCACGAACTTCAGGCGAATGGTCTCGCCCTGGCGTACGGCGATGGTCGACGGTTCGAAGACCATGCCGCCGTCCGACTTGTCCTTCATGACGACGTTGATGGTGCGCTTGGGCTTTGCTTCGCCCGCCGGCTGGCCGATGGCCATGCCTTCCTCTCCGTGCCCACCGGCATGTTTGCCGGCGGCCAGGGCCGCGGTGACGGTAAGCGCCGCGACAGCAGTCGCGATAAGGATTTTTTTCATGTTAGGTCTACCTTTCTCGTTTTTGGGGATTGGCTTGTCAGCCCTGTTTGCCGTGGTTGCCGTGCGGACCTGCCGGAACCATCGTTTTTGCGTCGCCTGCCTTGACCGGCTGCGGGACCTCGCCGGTCCACTCGTAAGCGACGGTTCCTTCCGGGTGCTCATACCAGCCCGGATCGGCGTAATCGTTCGCGGAGATGCCCTCGCGAACCTTCACGACCGAGAACATGCCGCCCATTTCGATGGCGCCGAACTGGCCCCATCCAGTCATCATCGGAATGGTGTTATCGGGGAGCGGCATCTCCATCTCGCCCATGTCCGCCATGCCGCGATTGCCCATGGGCATGTAGTCCGGCGACACCTGCTGGATCTTCTTGGCCAAGGCGGACTTGTCGACGCCGATGAAGGTCGGCACGTCGTGGCCCATGGCGTTCATGGTGTGATGTGACTTGTGGCAGTGGATGGCCCAGTCGCCGAGATACTTGGCGTCGAACTCGTAGGCCCGCATCGCGCCGACGGGGATGTCGATGGAGACCTCCGGCCAACGCGCCTCGGGTCGCACCCACCCACCGTCCGTGCATGTCACCTCGAAATCATAGCCATGCATATGGATCGGGTGGTTGGTCATGGTGAGATTGCCGACCCTCACCCGAACCCTGTCGTCCTTGTTGACGACAAGGTGGCTGATCCCTGGAAACACCCTGCTGTTCCAGGTCCAAAGATTGAAGTCGGTCATCTCCATGACTCTGGGCACGTACGAGCCCGGCTCGATGTCGAATGCGTTCAGGAGGAACACGAAGTCGCGATCAACCCGGTGCAGCTTCGGATCCTTGGGATGAATGACGAAGAACCCCATCATTCCCATCGCCATCTGGACCATCTCGTCGGCGTGCGGGTGGTACATGAAGGTGCCGCTCTTCACGAGATCGAACTCGTAGACGAAGGTCTTGCCTGGCGGGATGCCCGGCTGCGTCAGGCCCGTCACGCCGTCCATGCCGCATGGTAGGATCATTCCGTGCCAGTGGATCGTAGTGTGCTCGGGCAGCCTATTGGTGACGAAGATGCGGACGCGGTCGCCCTCGACGGCCTCGATCGTTGGTCCGGGCGACTGGCCGTTGTAGCCCCACAGGTAGGCTGTCATGCCGGGCCCGAGTTCGCGCTCGACCGGCTCGGCGACAAGGTGGAACTCCTTGACGCCGTTGATCACGCGATGGGGAGCCGTCCAACCATTCAGGGTTACCACCGGCTGGTAGTCCGGGCCGCTGGACGGGAAGATCGGTGGCTGCATGTCGGGGGATTCCATGATCGGCGCGTCAGGCAACCCCTGCGCCGATGTCTTGGTCCACGCGGCCGCCCCGACCAAAAGGGCGCTAGCGCCAAGCATCTGTCGTCTTGAGAGCATTGTCGTCATTCCTTCTGATTAATGCCCGCCGCCGGCGCTTACGGCGGCCGGCGTGGCTTCTCCGCCTCCAGCTTCCGCAGGCACCCCGCCACCGCCGTAGACAGCAGTGGCTAACGCGGCATCGGCGAGCCAGAAGTCGCGCTTGGCGTTGACGGATTGCAGCAGCGAGTCCGTGCGGGCACGGGTGTCGGCGAGCAGTTCAAATGTGTTGGTGATCATGCCGTTGTAGGTCAGGGTGGCCTGTTCGGCGATCGCCGTTCTGAGCGGCACCACACTGTTGCGGTAGTGGCGGGCGATGTCGTACGTTGCCTGTCGGGCATTGTGGGCCTGGCGCGCCTCGGAACGGATATTGACCGCCCGCTCGGCAAGCAGGTTTGCGGCCCGCATGTAAGCCATTTCGGACTGACGCATGCGGGCTTGGCCGGTATCAAAGATCGGGATCGTGAATTCCAGATCGATGACTGGCAGGACTTCGGTTTTGGTTTTCGGGGAGGTGCCTTCCTCTTCGGCCTCTTCCGTCTCGCGCTCGACCTCCACCCCGGCGAGCAGGTTGACGTCGGAGACGTACCGTGTCGCCTTGGTTAAACCGTAGCTCTGCGCAAGAGCCTCAAGTTCGAGCCTTGCGATCTCGAGATCGACCCGGTTCCTGAGGGCCTCGGCCTCGATTGCCCGCTTATCCGCACCACGCGCAGGCAACTTGGACAATGATCCGGGAAGCTTGTAGTCAATGTCGGCGCCCCACAGCCCCATTGCCCGGTTAAGCGCCTCCCGGGCATTGCGGGCTTCCAGCCGCGCGCTGGCGGACTGTCCCGCCAGTTCGGCATACAGTACATGTTCCCGTGCCTGGGCGGTCTTCGGGAAGGCGCCGGTCTCACCGAGTTTCTTGGCCAGCTCCGATGCTGCGTCCGCTGTCTGCTGGGCTTTGTACAGATAGCCCAGCGCCTCGTTGGACGCGACAGCATTAATCCATGCGCGCCGGGTGTCGGCGGCCAGCCTGAGGGTTGCCTCGGCGGCGACCAGTTGGGCCTGCCGGAAGCGGGCGTCTGCGACCGCCATGCGTCGGCGCCGGGTTATCGCGGAC
The DNA here is from genome assembly GCF_015500055.1 of Mesorhizobium sp. NBSH29. Classification (NCBI taxonomy): domain Bacteria; kingdom Pseudomonadati; phylum Pseudomonadota; class Alphaproteobacteria; order Hyphomicrobiales; family Phyllobacteriaceae; genus Mesorhizobium; species Mesorhizobium sp. NBSH29. The sequence continues at coordinate 16,390 of NZ_CP045495.1, read as the reverse complement.
ATGATATTGGTTACTACTGCGGACTCGATGACCCGGACCGGATCGATGCCAGTAACACCGATTCCGAATGAGGGATTGACCGGGAGGCTTTCCTGCCAAAGCTCGGCTGCGGACGTGCCGATGTCGGCATAGGCGGCTTGCAACCCCTTATTGTTCAGGAGTGCGACCTTGACCGCGAGGTCGGCATCGATGGTCTTGCCTCTCACGAGGCTCCGGATCTTGTCTGCCGTCGCCTGTGCTTCAGCGTTGGACTGGATCCAGACCGGCTGCTGACCGGTTACCGACGTGGTTCGGCCCGCAACTGCCGTAAAGCCAGCCTTGGGATCACTAACGTCGAGGGTGCCGCTCGTGGCGCAGCCGGCGAGCAGCGCCGAGGTGGCCAGAATGGAAAGGCGAGCGAGCCCGATCATGAGCCCGCTCCCTTGTCTGCGGGCGACAGGTCGTCGTTGAGTTTGCGCCAGTTCTGCGGATCGGTCGGCTCCCTGTGCGTATAGCTTACAACCGGATGATAATGATTGTCGGTGATGCCGTAGGTCGGATCAGCCGGGGTAAAAGCCGGCGTGACCTCGGGAGGCATGGTATTGCAGCCGGCAAGGACAAGCGACGCCCCCAGCGCCGCGGAAACGGAGATGTTCATAAGGGAACCTGAAAGCTGGAACGAAAGTCAGCGGCAACGGCCTAAAGACCGGATGCCGGGCACACTCCGCCTGTCGGCGGACTCGTCAGCTGATGGTTCGGGGCGGTTTGATGACGGATGAAATCTGCCCGGCAGGCAGGGCGTGGCCGAAGTCCGCAGGGAATCGGCTGGCAGCCGGACCATGGATCAAGGGCGATGAGGCAGGCATCGCCTGGCTCATCAGGCAATGCATCTCGCAGCAGAGGTCCATGGAGTCCGGCTGATGATGGTCGCTGCTTTTGCGGTCATGCTGGTCGCCGGCAACATGCCGAGCGGCCTCTTCATCGTGGATTCCGGCGCCATCATGCTGATGGCCGGCAGCAGCGGTGACGGTGCGATTGGTGCCGTCTGTCGATACTGCCGCGGCAAGGCCCGGCTGCAATGAGGCCAGCAGCAGGAACATGCCCGCGATGAACGCGCGCAGCACCGTGCCGAATCTGGACGAACCGCTGACCATAAGTTGTTCCCACACTTGTTCGCTGCAGATGTCAAGCAAACGAACGCAAACGTGAACGCTCCGCCGCATGCGTAAAGTCACTACGTGTTCGCAAAGTGGCAGCAATGATGCTACTGTGTGTAGGTTCTCCTGGGAGGAGATTATGCGTGCCGTCGTGGTAGTCGCAGGCGTGATGTTGGTGGGCACGGCCCAATCCGAACCCCGTGTGTTCTACACTGCGCATTTTCCTGACCAGACCTCCATCCAGATGAGCGTGATCGGTGACCGGGTGCCCGAGGAAGGCGGCTACGATTTCGACGTCTCGATCGGCCTCGCTAAAATCGACGCAACCGGCGCGATGACCTTCTATGACAGGAGCAGTCACCATGCACGGATTCGCTGTGCGGAGCCTGCCTATGTAGGGTTCGGAGACTATCGATTTCAGGTGCATGCTCCGTCACCATCCGACTGGAAGCAGGACCTCTGGAAAGCCTATTGCGAGACCCCCGTTTCGTGACGCGCGGCCACAATACGCGCCTTCATCTCCGCGATCACGGCGGGTAGACCCAAGAATACTGCCTCTCCTACGAGAAAGTGGCCGATATTGAGCTCGGCGATCGGTGGCAGGGCGGCGACTGGCGCCACGTTGCCAAATGTCAGGCCGTGTCCCGCGTGACATTCGATGCCCAGAGCGGCAGCGCGGCTTGCGGCGGATGCCAGTCGGGCGAGTTCGGCTTCATGCCCGTCGTTTTCGGCGTAGGTGCCGGTATGCAACTCCACGACCGGCGCGCCGATGCGCGCGGCGGCTTCCACCTGGGCGATGTCGGGGTCAATGAACAGCGACACCCTTATCTCGGCCTCCTTCAGCCGCGCCACAAATGGCGCCAGCGTTTCGATCATGCCCGCCGCGTCAAGCCCTCCCTCTGTGGTCACTTCCTGCCGCTTTTCGGGCACGAGGCACACGGCGTGGGGCCGGGTGGCTATCGCGATACCCAGCATCTCATCCGTCACGGCCATTTCGAGATTGATCGGCGCGTTGATAGACGCGCGCAGGCGCGCCAGGTCATCGTCCCGAATGTGCCGGCGATCTTCCCTAAGATGCAGAGTGATGCCGTCGGCACCGGCCTTGAGAGCAATTTCAGCTGCGCGTAGCGGATCAGGGTGCAGGCCGCCCCGCGCATTTCGAATGGTGGCGACATGATCGATGTTGAAACCAAGGCGGACGCTTTTCATGGCTTTGTCTTCCGGTGGACGGCAATGGCGGAGGCAAGCTTGAGTGCGGCAATCAGGCTTCCCGGATCGGCTATTCCTTTGCCAGCAATATCAAGAGCCGTTCCGTGATCAGGCGACGTCCTGACGAACGGCAGTCCGAGGGTAACGTTGACACCTTCGTCCACCGCCAGCGTCTTGAGTGGGATCAGCGCCTGGTCGTGGTAGAGACAAAGCGCCACGTCATAGCTGCCGCGGGCCCGTGAACATCGTGTCCGGCGACAGCGGCCCGAAGGCGTCAACACCTTGCGCCCGCAGGCCGGCGATCGCCGGCGTCACGATCGTTTGTTCTTCATCGCCCATATCGCCGTTTTCTCCGGCATGCGGATTTAGGCCGGCGACGGCCATGCGCGGCGTGGCAATGCCAAAGTCGCGCTGCAGCCCGCGCGCAGCGGTAAGCCCGGTCTCGATAATGAGGGCGGGTGTAAGCCTGTCAATCGCGCGGCGTAGCGCTTCGTGAATTGTTACCGGCACAACGCGCAGCCCGCCCCCGGCAAGCATCATGACGGCGCGCGACCCTGGGCCGGATAAAGCCTGAAGAAACTCGGTATGTCCGGGGTGAGGAAATCCGGCCTGATGCAGGCTATGCTTCTGGATGGGATTGGTAACGATGCCGGCGGCCTGCCCCGCCATGGCAAAACGCACTGCCGTCTCGATCACGTTGACGACGGCACCGGCATGGCTGGGCGATGCCGCCCCCGGCGTGACCTCGTCCTCTAGCGGAAAATCTATAACTGGCAGGCCACGATCAAAAGCGGCCCGCGCTTGGGCCGGCTCTGAAATCTTAATCACCGGGATATCAAGCCCCAGGGAGTGCGCGACCGCCTCGACGAGCGCCGCGCTGCCGCAGTAGAAGAAAGCCGGCCCGCTTGCATCCGGCCCCCTTGCATGAAGAGTCTGCCAGGCCTTGATGGTGATTTCCGCACCGACGCCCCCAGGCTCCCCCATAGTTAAAGCGAGGGCAGCGCTCATGGCTCGACCTCGATCACCAGCATCAGGCCGCCACCGCCTTCCGTCTCGACGTTATTATTGGTCGTGTGGTGCGGGATATGGCAATGGACCAGCCACTTGCCCGGCCGCTGCGCGCGCCAGAGAACATCGAAGCGCTGTCCGGGGGCGACATTGACCGTGTCGGCCAGATATCGCGCGCTTTCGGCCAGCGTCATGCCATCGACCGCCGCGACCTGGAACGGTCCGCCATGGATGTGCATCGGATGGATCGCAGTCGTGTGCGAGCCGACGAAGCGAACTTTTAGCGTCTGGCCAATCTTCATCCGAATCGTCTCTGTTTCCGGATAGGATTTGCCGTTGATGGTGAAGAAGTTCGGAAAGCCGCCCTCCATCGGCATCGACGGATAGGTCAGCCACTCGCGCTTTAGCCATTCCTGGAGCTGAACCGTGTATTCCAGATCGGCCGGAATCTCGTCCGCAGGATTGTTCGGGTCGATGATCAGTGCGCCGTAGAGGCCGAGCGATTGCTGGCGGTCGACATGGTCATGCGTGTGATAGAAATAGGTTCCGTGCTGCCCGACGGTGTATTCGTAGGAATAGGTTCCGCCCGGCTGGATGGGGTCCTGCGTGATTTCTGCCGGGCCGTCCATCTCGTTGGGCAGGATGAGACCGTGCCAATGAACCGTCGTAGTTTCCGGCAATCGGTTGGTGACGTTGATGCGGACCCGATCACCCTCGGTCACACGAAGCGTCGGGCCGGGCACCTGGCCGTTGTAGGCATAGGCCTCGACGGTCTCGCCGGGCAGGATGGACCATCGGATGACCGACGCCTCAAGGTCGAAGACCTTCACGCCGTCTTCGATACGCGGCTCCAGCACTTGCCCGCCGCGCGCGTCGGGCGCGGCCTCGAAGGTCGTCAGCCGGGGATCGACCGCAGCCATGTCGCGCATCGCGTCGCCGGGTGTATCGAAATCCATGATCATACCGGGCGCCATGATCGCGCCGCCGACATCGTGGGCGCTGAGATACATGTTGACCTTCATAAAGGGGTAGGCAAAGCCGCCCACAAGCAGAATGGTCGCAAACGACGCCACGGCTCCGATCTGCGTGCGGGTTGGCGCGAAGGCCGGTGGCAGCGCATTCCCGTGCTGGCCGTGGTCACCGTTCCGGCCGTGCTCGCTCGAACCTGAATGCTGGTTGTCATGGGTGGCAGCCGCGTGTCCGGCATGCTGGCTGGCAGGTTTGCCTTCGCGGGTTGCGTCGCGATGGCCGGCGTGCGCCCCCTTCGCTTCAGCGTGCTTTGGCTGCTCGCCGCGCTCGGTCATCAAGCCGTGCTTCAATCCCTTGGAAACGAGCCAGACATTGAACGGATAGGCGGTCAGGAACCCGACGCCGATACCGAGCGCCATCACGCCCCAGAATAGCAGCTCGCCCGGCCACATCGCCCGCATGTCGCGACCCATCATCAGGATCGCCATAACCGGCGCCATGCCGGCCATCATGGCGTTCATGCTGATGAATTCGGGCATGAAGGAATTGCGGACGTTCTCCCAGTAGGTGCCACCCATCATATTTTTCATGAACAGCGCCTGGAAAATGAATAGGCCGAGCGCGAAGCCGGCGATGTACTCGATGATGATATCAACCCACATTGGCAGTCCGAGCATCGCTGTGACGGCAGCAGCGATAATAATGCCGGTCGCGTCGCCGGCGACGCAGTGGATGGTGCTGCCGATGCCCTGTTTCCACAGCGGCGTGATGAACTCCTCATGCGTGCCCGGACGTGGCTCCTTGTCTGCCAGGACATAGAGAAGAAGACCGATCGGCCCCAGATAGACGGTGATCAGGATGAAACCCCACTTCATCACGGCAGGTTCGGGATTGCCGCGGAACTGGTCCCAGGCGACATAGGCGGTGCTCAGGCCCGCGAGAACGAACCACGCTGCGAGAAAATAGTCGATCGGCTGTACGAACATCGTCATTGCGCCTTTTCCCGGAACTTGGCGTGGCAGCTTGCGCAGTCCTGCAGCATCAGGTGAAAGACGTGTTCGGCCGGCATCCTGGAAGGATCTGCCTCAGCCTTGCCCGCCCGCGCTTTTCCAAGGAGACTGCCGCCCGTTATCATCCCCTGCCCCATCCTCATGCTTTTGGTTATGCCGTCTGGAGCGGCGTCTGCCGCAGAGGATAGGGCGGAAGCGAACGTTTCGAGATGACCGGCGAGCGCGGCGAATTCGGCGCGGGATCTGTCAATCTCAGCCGTCGCGTCGGAAAGGCCTCCAAATGAGCCAGGCAGAAACTCCTTGACCAAAACTTCACCGGAGTGACGCCTGATGGTTTCGGCGGCGTCCTTGAAAGCGGCCGCGTCATAGGACAGCTTGCCTTGGAACATACCCGCGATCGTCTTCGCCGCCCGTGCCATTTCCTTCATCGCAGCCTGGCGAGCAGCCACGATCCCGTTGGCGGGGATGTGGACGGCCGCCAAGCCATCGGCGCTCGAGAGCGACAGGATTGCGGCGAGCGCGATCAAGCGCCTCACTGAACCGTGCCACTTCCCGCAAGGCCATCGATGATCGGGCAATCCGGCCGCTCGTCGCCGTTGCAGTTGTGGACGAGGTGGCTGAGCAGATCGCGCAGGCTCGCGAGCTCGGCGATCTTGCGGTCAATCTCGGCTAGCTTCGTTTGTGCGATGGCTTTTACGTCCGCGCTTTCCCTTTCCTTGTCGCCGTAGAGCGACAGGAGCTGGCGACATTCCTCGACCGAAAAGCCAAGGCTGCGTGACCGCTGGAGGAAGCGCAGCCTGTGCACGTCCGACATCGAATAATCGCGGTATCCGTTTCCCGCGCGGTCCGCCTTTAGCAGGCCGATCTCCTCGTAGTAGCGGATGGTCTTGGCGGGCAGGCCGGATTTCTCCGATGCGTTTCCAATGTTCATCGATGTCTCCTAGTCGCTTAATGAGAGAGATAATCCTTCCAGTGGCTGGAAGCTCAAGAACTATTTTCATTGGATCGGAGCAGGAATGCAGGCCGGGCATCCGGCCTCGCTACTAAGCCGATGCTTCCACCTCGACCGTCACATGGGAAAGGTCATGGATGTGCGCGAGCTTTGCGCGATAGAGCGAAGGCGCTTTTGGATTGTCGCTCACAACCGAAACGATCGCCCCGTGATGGCCGGGGCCAAGCTGCCACACATGCAGGTCGATGATTATATCTCCCTCGACTTCGATCGCCGAGCGGATTTCTTCCGGTAAATCCTCGTCCGCCGGAACGTAGTCGACCAACACGCCTCCGGCGGCGTGGATGAGGCCCCACGACCATCTGGCGATGACAAGCGCGCCGACGATGCCCATGGCCGGATCAAGCCACAGCCAGCCATAGACGCCGGCGGCCAGCAGGGCGACGATCGCGAGAACGGAGGTCAGCGCGTCGGCAAGGACATGGAGGTAGGCCGCACGCAGGTTGTTGTCGCGACCGTGGGCATGATGGCGATCGTTGTGGTGGGGTTGATCGTGGTCATGATGATGCCCGTGACCATGGTGCGAAGGGTCGTCCCGCAACAGCCAAGCGCAGACAAGGTTCACGGCGAGACCAATAACGGCCACGGAGATCGCTTGCGGGAAGCTGATGGGGACGGGACTGGCGAGGCGCAGGAAGCTTTCCCACCCGATCAGCAGCGCGATCAAGGCGAGGATTACCGCGCTTGCAAATGCCGCGAGATCACCGAGTTTTCCCGTCCCGAACGTGAACCGCGGATTCCGGGCATTTTTTCGGGCGAAGAGGTAGGCCAAGGCGGCGATGAGCATGGCGGCTGCGTGAGTGGACATGTGCCACCCGTCCGCTACGAGGGCCATCGAGCCGAACACCGTTCCGGCCGCGATTTCGGCCACCATCATCGTTGCCGTCAAGACGATCACGAACCACGTGCGGCGTTCGTTACGCTCGTGATTGTCGCCAAGGAAGATATGGTCGTGGCCGCTCGGCGCCGGGTGCACCGCGCTGTCATATGTCATTTCAGGTATGTCCTTACGACGTCTATAAGTTCGGCGGCTCCCTGCGCGCGATCGCTGTCGGCTTCCTTGTCAGGGTCGACGACGTGCTGGCGAATATGATCCTCGATGAGTTCAACCATCAGGCCGTTCACTGCGCCTCGCACCGAAGCGGCAAGGTTCAAAATCTCGCCGCACGAAGCTTCGGCTTCAAGGGCCCTCTCAACTGCCTCCATTTGACCCTTGAGGCGACGGATGCGCCCAAGGAGCCTGGCCTTTTGTTTAGTTGTATGTGACATGGGATAGGGGAGTACCCTATTATCAAATTGCCTGCAAGCCCTAGCGGAGGGCCTTCGATTGGTTTCCATTTTCGAGAACTTGGGTTGGTTGCTCTATTGAAGTACGATTTCGTTCCACGCGACGACCACCAGGACCAGCCCAGCCAGCAACTGAATAGACCTCGTAACGGCGTCCACGACTTGGGGCCGCGTTTCGAGCGGCCTGACAACTTGCTGTCTTAGGAAAACCGCCCCTAGCGCTACGACGGACAGCGTCAGCGCCACGCCGAGCATCATCGTCGCAGCGAACGCCACTCCGGCGTGGGGCACGGCCCGCGTGATAGCGAACGTCATGACGAACAACGTCAACGGACAAGGGATAAGCCCGGCGGTTAAGCCAACCAGCGAACTCTCGTGAGCGCCGTGATATCCAGAACCCCGAAAGGCCTGCCAGACCATCCACAGCCCGATCAGTCCGAGAAGCCCGCGGCTAATGTTCTCCAGCGCTGGTGCGCGCCCGACACTGCCGAGCGCCACCGAGACAAGCGGCAAGGAGAGAAGCGCTATCACAACCGAAATCGTCACGTGGGTGATGGACAGAACCAGAGATACCAATAGTGCGCGAGGCAACGACGCGGTCGATCCCGTGAGGTAGGCGGCGAGTACCGCTTTGCTGTGCCCCGGCGTCAGCGCATGTACCGCGCCGAACAGGATTCCCATCGGCAGGTAGGCTGCAAGAAGCGTCCAGTCCCCAGTCTTCGCAAATTCTCCGATGCGATCAGCAAAGGCAAGGTATATCTCGCGCTGGATGGCGACGAGTTCCTGAAACAGGCCCATCATGCGATGACGCCCAGCGTGGCGGCCGCGAGCACGACGTAGCGGGCCGTCTTTGCGACGGTGACGAGGAAGACGAAGCTCCACAACGGCTCGCGCAACACTCCGGCGGCGACCGTGAGTGCATCGCCGCCGAACGGCGCCCAACTCAAAAGCAGGCTCCACCGCCCCCAGCGCCGATACCAGCCGGTTGCCCGGTCGAGCAGGGACGGACTGACTGGAAACCAGCGCCGGCCTCGGAGCCGTTCGATCCCCCGCCCCAATGCCCAGTTGACGACGGCTCCAAGCACGTTGCCGAGGCTGGCGACTGCGACCAACAAGTCTGCGGAATGCGTTCCAGCGACGAGCAGACCGACGAGTGTCGCCTCTGATTGCGCCGGCAGGATGGTAGCTGCGACGAAGGCGATGGCGAATAATCCGCCGAGGATCGCGACATCATCCATGCCGGAGGCTTGAACAGTTTTCGCGGGATTCAACGTGCATGCGGCCATGAGTCATGAAGATCGTCGATGACATAGGCATGAGCGTGAGTGTTGCGGCCCTTCACCAAACCTTGCTCCCAGTGGGAGTGGGTGGATGGCAGCCCGTTATGCGAATGCTCGACTACTTCCGGGTCCGAGGCGGGCCACAGCCACACCGCTGCCGCGACCGCGCCGCCGGCGATGATGGCGAGGATGATTGCGGTTGCCGGAAGGCCAAACGCGACCCCCGCCCATCCGGACAGCGGATAGGTGATCAGCCAGCAGGCGTGTGAAAGCGCAAACTGCGCGGCGAACAGTGCCGGGCGATCCTCAGCGTGCGAGGAGCGCCGCAGCAGCCGTCCCGACGGCGTCTGCGCCATCGAATAGCCTGCGCCTATGACGACCCAGAGCGCCAGCAGCCATCCGTACGAAGGCATGGCTGCCGCAGCGATCGTCGCGATCGCTAGGGCCGACGCGCCGGCCAGCATTGCCGTCCGGTCCGGAATGCTTTCGAGAAGCCGCGGCAGGACCAACGCGACGAGCATGGAGCCACCGCCGAAGGCCGCGAGCGCCAAAGCGGTGTCTCTCTGACCGAACCCGAAAGTCGCCTGCACGTATATGACGGTATTGACGATCACCAGCGCGCCAGCCGCCGCGACTGCCATGTTGATCGCCAGCAGTCCACGCAGGCGCGGCGTCGCTAGATAGATGCGGATGCCGCGCGTGGTCCGGTCGTAAATGCTGCGCGGTGAGGCGGGCTTCGGGCTCGGCAAAACGACCGAGACGACCAGTGCCGCCGAGATGAGGAAGCCGACGACTGTTCCGGCGAACAAGTTGTGGAAGGAAATGACGGTCAGAAGCGCGGCTGCTAGCATCGGGCTGGCGACGCTTTCGAGATCGTACGCCAACCGCGAGAGCGAGAGGGCTCGGGTGTATTCCTTCTCGTCCGGCAGCACGTCCGGGATCGTCGCCTGGAAGGTCGGTGTGAAGGCAGCAGATGCCGACTGCAGCACGAAGATCAGGACGTAGATCTGCCAGATCTCGGTTACGAAGGGCAGGAACAGCGCAACGCCCGCCCGCACGAGATCGAGCGCCACCAGCATGGCCCGGCGCGGGACGCGCTCCGCGAAGGCGGACGCGACCGGCGCGACGCCGACATAGGCGATCATCTTGATGGCGAGCGCCGTGCCGAGAACGGCTCCGGCGTTCTCGGCCGCGAGTTCGAAGGCAAGCAGGCCCAGCGCGACGGTCAGCAGCCCAGTGCCGAGCAGCGCGATCACCTGAGCGGCGAACAGATGGCGGTAGGTGCGGTTGGAGAGGACGGCCAGCATCAGAGGTACTTCGCGATTTCCTTGAATTCAACGATCGAACCGCGCTTTTCCAGCGGCAACGGTCCGATGGTCTCCTCAAGACAATGGTCGAGATGATCGTGGATCAGCGTGCGCTTGGCCTGCGCCACCGCCTTCTCGACCGCATGAAGCTGCTGGGCAATGTCGAGGCAGGGTTTGCCGCCCTCGATCATCGTGACGACGCTGCGCAGATGTCCCTCGGCGCGCTTAAGGCGCTTAACGATGTCGGGGTGGGAGGCGTGGCGGTGCTCTATCATGCGACTTACCTATCCCCCTGGTAGGGATATCGTCAACACGCGAATCACGCTATCGCCTTAACCTCGCCTTAACCACCATTTCATACCGCTGGATGACGATGCCGACCCGAATCGCCATGGCGGCCGCAAGGGCCTTCCTGATCTGCCTACTCGCGCTCGCGGTGCTGGGCTTCCGCGCGCCTCTCGCGGAGCATACCAGAGTCGCCGAGGCGGGCGTGTCGACGCATGACCATCACGGCCATTCGCATGACGACGAGGACGAACCCTCCACGCAAACCGGCCACGAACACGACCGCTTCCATGTCGGCGACCACAGTCACGACACGCCGAGCGCGGCCGTTCTGATCGGATTTGGGTTCTTCTCACCCAGGGGTCCCGGACTGGGAACACTGGATGCCCGCGTCGCATCATGGCCTACTCCGCCGGGCGACCGACCTCCCCGGCAGACGTGACGGACTGAATCCGGCTCCGGCCGTCATCATCCTTCACGCAATCACGGAATTTTCATATGACATGTCATCCGCCCGAGGGCGGACGGTTCGCCGCGCGCGCGCCGTTCGTCCTTCCGGTGGCCATCCTGTCGGTCTTCCTGGCCATGCTCCTGTCCACCGGCCTCGCCGCGGCTCACGCCGTCGCCGAGGGGGACAAGGGCTACATCCAGGAGATCACGGGGGTCCACCTCATCCCCTTCATGTATCTTGGGGCCAAGCACATGGTCACCGGATACGACCACCTCCTGTTCCTGCTCGGAGTGGTCTTCTTCCTCTATCGACTGCAGCACATCGCGATCTATGTCAGCCTGTTCGCGATCGGCCATTCAACGACGATGATCCTCGGGGTCTATTTTGGGTGGAACGTCAGTTCCTACCTGATCGACGCCATCATCGGCCTGTCAGTCGTCTACAAGGCGCTCGACAACCTCGGCGCTTTCCAGCGCTGGTTCGGCTATCAGCCGAACACCAAGCTCGCGACGCTGATCTTCGGCTTCTTCCACGGCCTTGGTCTCGCGACCAAGATCCTGGAATACGACATCGCGCAGGACGGGCTCCTGCCCAACCTGCTCGCCTTCAACGTCGGCGTCGAAATCGGCCAGCTCATCGCCCTCGCCATGATCCTCATCGTGATGGGGTACTGGCGGCGCACGGCGAGCTTCTGGAAACACGCCTACACCGCCAATGTCCTCATGATGACCGCCGGGTTCGTGCTGATCGGATATCAGCTCACCGGCTATTTCATCGCCTGATCAAGGAGAATCTCCCCATGTACAATTCCGATACCCCCACCCGCGCCGAACTGCCGTCCGCCGCGCAGCTTTTCAAGTCCACCGCAATCGCCATCGTTTCGGCCGCAGCGATCCTCGTCGCTGTCGTCCTCCCGTCCGAATACGGCATCGACCCGACCGGAGCTGGCAGAATGCTGGGCCTGACCGAGATGGGCAAAATCAAGACCCAGCTTGCCGAGGAAGCGGAAGCTGACCGCAACCGCGACCCGCAGAATGCAGCTCCGGCTTCTGCACCGGCCGTTGCGCCGGCGATCCCGCAGCAGGGGTCTAGTCTCCTGGACCGCATCTATGCCGAATTTCTGGTCGGCAGCGCGTACGCACAGGCAATGCGCACTGACGAGATATCGGTGACGCTCGCTCCAGGCGAAGGCGCCGAAGTCAAGTTGGTGATGGCCAAGGGGGCGAGGGTGAATTTCATTTGGGGTGCAGATGGTGCGCCTGTAAATTTCGATCTGCATGGCGACGGCGGCGGCGAGAACATCTCCTACGAGAAGGGTCGTGGCGTCGAAGAGGACGAGGGCGTGCTTGAGGCCGCCTTCGACGGCAACCACGGCTGGTTCTGGCGCAACCGCACGGATGCGCCCGTCACCGTAACGCTCAAGACCAACGGCGCCTATTCCGACATCAAGCAGATGATGTAGGCGGGCTCGACGGAAGCCGGCGGCCAGAGCCTGGCCCTTGTGCAGGCGGAACGACCCACTTCTCGTCGTTCCGCCTGCATCAGACGACGTTCTGCAGCGTGCATATATTGTTCGCGTCCGTGGCGCTGTCGCTCTATTAGGCCGTGTGGACGAATTTGATCAAGCATAGGCCTGCTGCGAAGCTTACGATTGAGCGGAAATTTCGTGCTGTCTTTTCGCATCGCAGGGCGACGCGTTTGAAGCGCTTGAGCCGCCCGAAGCCTTGTTCGATACGGGCGCGCGCCTTGTAGAGCGTCTGGGCGAAGAAGGCTGGCCTGTTTTTCTCGTTGGCCTTGTGAGGGATCACCGGGGCGATGCCGCGTGTCCGCGCGGCTGCACGATTGGCCTTGCTGGAATAGCCTTTGTCGCCCAGCGCGGCACGTGGGGTGATGTCCGGCCCTATGTCGAGCAGGGTCTCAAAGCGGGTTGTGTCGGCAACTTGGCCACCGGTCAGATCGAACGCAATGATGTCGCCCGAATTGTCCGCCTTGGCGTGGATTTTCGTTGTGAACCCGCCGCGCGAGCGGCCGAGCGCCTGGCCTTGCTGCCCCCCTTTGCGCCCGCTGCCGAGACATGGGCGCGCACAATGGTGGAATCGAACATCTGGATCAGATGGGCCGATGCGCTCATCTCGGCCAACGTGTCGAAGAAGGCTTCGAACACGCCGGCTTTGCTCAGCCGGTCAAAGCGCTTCCACACTGAGTTCCAGTGGCCAAAGCGTTCCGGCAGCGCACGCCAGCGCACATTCTCCACCGTGAAGAAGTGCATGGCTTCCAGAAAAAGCCGGTCGTCCGCAGCCTTGCGGCCTCGCCGTGGCAGGCAAGCGCGGAAAACCTCCAGCGTGTTCGCCCAATCCGTTTCCGTCATCCTCGTGGACATCGCCGACCTCCAAATCAGTCGACAATCCATGAATCAGACTGGATTGGTCAGCGGAACCCCAAAAGCTATACCTGAGTCAATTCGTCCACACGGCCTAGCCGCGCGGCGTTGGAAGCATCGCTCGGAACAAAGCCCGCGGGCCTTCGTTAAATCGACATGTCACAAGCAGGTTTTTTGCGGCTCCTCGATCGGGCGAAATCAGTCTGCGCGATCCTTGTGGCGCTGTGTGTTATCTTTTCCGCAACAGCGTTTGCCGAAATCACTGACAGCAATCATCCATCCGCAGCCTCACTATTGCTCGTTTCACACGCGGCAGAACAACCGAATGTCGCCGCCCGCAAAGCCATCCCATGCACGAATGACGCCCATGGCGTCGGACAATGCTGTTCTGTCCTTCATTGCCTGGTTGGCATAGCGGTAGCTCCACATGCCTTGCCGAATGTGCCACCGGCGTCTCTTGTCAGCGCCGAAACGGCCAGTCTGGGCGCCTCTCTGATGCCGTACCGGTTGGACCGGCCCCCGAAATCCTCGGCGCGCTTCGCCTCGTAGAGCGACGCCAGAGCCAGACGGCTCGTGGACGTCATTGTTCAGCATTCAGGAGAAAGATCATGGGTAACCCCAAACTCGCATTCGCTACAGCACTGCTCCTCTCGGGCTTCGTTTCAGCCGCTGCGGCACAAGAATCAAAACCGATGGCGATGGCTGCGTCGCCATTGCCGGCGCAATGCGGTCAGGCCGCTGACCACAAAATGCCAGACATGGGCGGCATGGACATGTCGGGCATGGATGAAGCCCAGCAGGCAAACATGGCAGGGATGATGAAAATGCAGTCTGCCATGATGCCGGGGATGATGGCCAAAGACCCGGACGTCGCCTTCGCCTGCGGGATGATTGCGCATCATTATGGCGCCATCGACATGGCCGAAGTCGAGCTGAAGTTCGGCGACAACGACGAGGCCAAGCAGATGGCGCAGAAGATCATCGACGCCCAGACCAAAGAGATCGGCGAGTTCACGCAGTGGCTCGAAGCCAACGCAAAGTGAACCCTAGGGAGCGCCGCAGGGCGCTCCCGTCCACACAAGGATCCCGACATGCATCACCTCAGCCCCGAGATGAAAAACTGTATCGATGAATGCCTGCGTTGTTATTCCGTGTGCCTTTCGACCGCGATGGGCCATTGCCTGGAAATGGGCGGCAAACACACCGAAAAACAGCACTTCACGCTGATGTTGGCCTGCGCTGAAATCTGCCGGACCTCGGCGCATTTCATGCTCATCGGCTCCGAGCACCACAAGCATATTTGCGGGGAATGCGCGGAAATCTGCAACGAATGCGCGGATGACTGCGAGCGCCTCGGCGACATGCAGGAATGCGTCGATACCTGCCGTCGCTGCGCGGAGAGCTGCCAGACGATGGCGGCTTAGACAGCCGATTTTTCGAAGGCGCGAGGTTCCATGCCTCGCGCCTCTCGATCAAAGCTGTCACCTGAAAAATACGAACTTCACAAGCGCGGCGATCACGATAACGATGATCGCCAGGACGATCAGGCCGCCTATTCCCATGCCCCACATTATTCCGCCCGACATCATGTCGTTCATCATCGCATTTCTCCCTATTCAGCCGGAACGCCGGCTGGATTTCCGGTTTCGATCGTCTCCCGGACCATCGCCTCGCGCGGCAGCCGCCATCCCTTGACGATCCCGTAGACGGCCGGGATGACGACCAGCGTCAGGATCGTCGACGAGATCATACCGCCGATCATCGGCACGGCGATCCGCTGCATGACTTCCGATCCGGCGCCGGTGCTCCAGAGGATCGGTAGCAAGCCAGCCATGATGGCGACGACGGTCATCATCTTCGGCCTGACGCGCTCCGCCGCGCCGAACATGATGGCGGCATGGAGATCGTCCCGCGTGAACGCGCGTTTTTCAGCTGCGCATCTTGTCTTGACGTCGGTCAGAGCGTGATCGAGATAGATCAGCATGATCACCCCGGTCTCGGCGGCGACTCCCGCAAGCGCGATGAAGCCGACCGCGACCGCGACCGAGGTGTTGAAGCCCAGCCACCACATCAGCCAGATGCCGCCGACCAGCGCGAACGGCAGCGACAGCATGACGATCAGCGTCTCGGTCATCCGGCGGAAATTCAGGAACAGCAGCAGGAAGATCAGCGCCAGCGTCAGCGGCACTACGATCTTCAACCTTGCTTCCGCACGTTCCAGATATTCGAACTGGCCACTCCAGCCGAGCGAATAGCCGGTTGGCAGCTCCACGCCGGCGGCGACCGCGGCCTGCGCGTCGGCGACATAGCCGCCGAGATCGCGGCCGGCGATGTCGACGAAGATGTAGACGGCGAGCTGGCCGTTCTCGGTGCGGATCGAGGTCGCGCCGCGCGTCAGCTCGACCTTCGCAACCTCGCCCAGCGGCACGAAGCCGCCGCCGGGCAGCGCCACCTGCACCTCGCGCGCGATCGCCTGCGGGTCGCTGCGGAGCGCGCGCGGATAGCGGATGGCGACGCCGTAGCGCTCGCGTCCCTCGACCGTCGAGGTGATGACTTCCGCTCCGAGCGCCATCGCGATCACGTCCTGCACGTCGCCGACCGACAGGCCATAGCGGCCGAGGGACTGGCGGTTCGGGACGATGTCGAGGAAGTAGCCGCCGATGACGCGCTCGGCATAGGCGCTGGAAGTGCCGGGCACATTCCGCAGCACCGCCTCGACCTGTCGCGCGAGCTTTTCCATCTCGCCGAGATCGGTTCCATAGACCTTGACGCCGACAGGCGTGCGAATGCCGGTCGACAGCATGTCGATGCGGGCGCGGATCGGCATGGTCCAGGCATTAGACACGCCCGGAAATTGCAGCGCCGCGTCCATTTCGCTCTTCAGGCTTTCGGACGTGACGCCGTCGCGCCATTCCTCCTTCGGCTTCAGGTTGATGATGGTCTCGAACATCTCGATCGGCGCCGGATCGGTCGCGGTCTGTGCCCTCCCGGCCTTGCCAAACACCGATTCCACCTCGGGAAACGACTTGATGATGCGGTCCTGCATCTGCATAAGT